>NZ_JBEXQG010000053.1:0-63225 GCF_040612485.1 Streptomyces sp. NPDC006385 | reverse complement strand
CCATCACACCCTGACACCCGGCGCCGCGGTCTCCGCGGCCTCCTGGGAGTGGGTCCGCACCCTGGTCAACCTGGCCAACTCCAGCCCGGCCCTGCCGGTTCAGCCCCCGCTCCGCGGGGGCTGGGCTCGGTCCCTCCGGGACCGGATCCCGCTCCGCGGATCGAGTTGGGTCGTCGGTGCGGTGTCCCGATCGCTCCGCGATCGTGCCTCCTCCCCGACTTGCCTTCGCTTTTCTAGTCCAACATGACTGGGGTGCAGGTTAATTCGGCTAGCAGCAGGGGGTGGCGGTCGTTGCTCTACCCCACTGGGTGCTTGGTGACGGCTCGTCAGTTACGACTAGAACGTCGAGCCGTGCCAATCCTGTGTACCGCTGCTTCCTTGTCTCCAAAACTTTGGAGTATTGGAGTTCTGCCACTCCCCCGCTTACCGGAGATGGGACCCGGGAGCGCGCGAAACGCATCTGCTGTCGCACTGAGCTCAGCGGCCAAACCTCAGCCGTTTGATGGCCCGATGGTCCCGGGAGTACGGACCAGATCGATGCCGTGCTCGGCAAGGGTAGCGGACACCAACTCTTCTTGCTCTGAGGAGAGTTGATCAGCGTTCAGCTTGGTGCGGACCTTGGCGAGCCAGGGACCGATCATGACACGATCGCCGTCCACCTCGATCCACTCTCGGGCGCCGGGGGTGCGTCCCCACCGTGCCACGAAGAGCCCGAGGATCTCGGTGGTCTGCGCGAACGTGCGCCGCCGCGATGTGCTCGGCCTGCCCGCGGCGTGCTCCTGGTCTAGGAGGACGCGGTCGGGGGTGATTCCCATGCGGGCAAGCAGGTCGCGCTGGCCGGGGTCGAGGTCGGGCCAGATGGTGAGCTGGCGGTGCAGCCAGCTGCCCGCCTTGACTCCATGGATGACCGTGTCGCGGCGCAGCGTGCTGGGGTGGTTGCCGGCTTCCAGGTGGCGGCGCAGCAGATGGTACTTGCGATGCCAGTCGGGGCCGTAGGGGAGTTTCCAGTCTGGGTCGAGGGCTGTGAGCTGGTTGTCGCGGTCGGGGGTGAGGCGGTCCTTTCGGGCCAGGGCGCGCTGGTCGGCAAGGAACTGGCCGCCGGGTAGTTGGGTGGGGATGGCAAGGTGGCCGTGTTCGGCGTGGAAGGCCTCGACGGTGGCCAGGTGGCCCTGCCAGGTGGCCTCGTGGTCATCCCAGATCATGCCGAGATCCTCGAGCTCGGCGATCCATGCAGGATCGAGGGCGCCCGCCTGGTAGGCGGTGCGCTGGCCGGTGATGAATTGCCCAAGCCGGTAGCCGTAGGCGTCCTCGTAGTCGGCGCTCACTCGCAGGTGGCTGTGTTCGCTTTGGTATCGGATGGCGGCGGCTAGGCCGGCGCGGCGGGGGGCGGACAGGACGGCGCCGTGGGAGGGCCAGACGAGCAGGTCCAGGGCGCGGGCGATCGCGGTGGGGTCGAGGGTGTGGTCGAAGCGGAAGCGGCGGGTGATGTAGGTGTGGGAGTCGCGGGCGGGATGCTGGTTCTTGGCCCGGGGGGCGCGGGCGGCGATGGTCTGGTCGTGGTGGCGCAGGGCAGAGGTGACAAGCCAGAGGGCTTCGTAGGGGGTGCCGAGGAGGTCGGTGGGGTCGGCACCGGGCGGGATGTAGGCGGGGACGACGAGGCTGGCCGTCTTCGTCGTGACGGTGGGTGGTTTGCGCAGGGCGCGGCCGAGGGCCTGGACGATGCGGCGGACGCTGGCGGTGCGGTCGGCGAAGACGACGGCGTCGACGGCCGGCAGGTCGACCCCTTCGCCAAGGACCTTGGCGTTGGCCAGCACGGCCCGGTCGGCGTCGGTGAAGCGGGCAATGATGTCGGCGCGCCGGCGAGGGCTGTGGGTGCCGTCGATGGACTGCACGACGACGTCGTCCGCCCAGTCGGGGCGCAGTTCGTCGGGGAGGGTGCGCAGGGTGTGGGCGAACTGGCGAGCAAAGTCGGCGGCGTCGGCGATCTGCTGGAAGTAGACGAACACGTGCCGCAGGTCCTGCTCTCGCATGGCTTTGAGGATGGCCAGGTGCAGGGCGGTGGTGCGGCGCGCGGTGGGCCCGGCTTCCGGATCGGTGAGTGCGGTGTGCAGTTCAGTGTCGGTGACGGTGGGGACGACGAGCTGGTAGTCGGCCAGGACGCCGTCATCGATGGCGTCGGCGTGGGAGTAGGTGTGCAGGCGAGGGCCGAAGATCTGCGGCTGGTCCATGGTGGCCAGCAGGGCCGGGTCGTCCCAGGCCGGTGCTGTGGCGGCGGTGCGCTTGGGCTGCGCCCTGGTGGTGGGCGGCTCGGTCAGGCGTGGGGCTTCCCACACATACGGAGTGGCGGTGAGGTAGAGGCGGCGCTCGGCAGGGATGCGTTCGTTGCCGTGCAGCGCGGTCCAGTTCTTCTTCCAGGTGCCGGCTGTGGCGTGGGCTTCGTCCACGATCAGCAGGCCGAAGACGGGGGCGGGGAAGATCGCGGAGTGTTGGGCTTCTTCGATCTTGGACAGCGAGTCGTAGGTGAAGAAGACCGTTGCTTTGGGGTGGCGGGCGAGCCAGTAGGCCAGGTACTCCCCCGCGTTGGCCGAGTCGACCTTGGCCTCGGCGAGGAGCGGGTGTGATTCGGCGCGCAGCGAGGAGACCGTGATCATCGGCTCCGGGCGGCCGTCAGCGCGAGCTGCTGCCGCCCACTGCGCGACCAGGTCCAGGCTGGGCACTGCCACTGCCAGGTGTCGCACGCCAAGTTCTTCGGCGACGCGCAGTGCGAAGAGGGTCTTGCCGGTGCCGCAGGCCGAGACGGCGTGTCCGCGGGTGCGCGGGCGGCGCAGGTGGCGGATTGTGTTGGCGAGGCCCTCCTGTTGGTCGGTGCGCAGGACCAGACGCCCGGTGTGTTCTGTTGCGGTGGGACTGGCGGTCATCGCGCGGTTCCTCGGCATATGTGAGGGGCTGACTCGCGTTCATTCTCGCGTACGGAGGGGGTGTGGCGCAGTGTCTCTTGGTTGGCGGGGGGCGCGCTGCGGGCCACGCGCGCCCCGTGATCTGCGTCGTTGGTTGTGGGTCATGGGCGATGGTGTGCGGCTCCGTTGCGCTGGGGAGAGAGCGAGTTGATCACCGTGGGGCCCAGAGACAGCCGGTCTTCCTCTTCTTGGTTGCGTGCGTTCCGATTGGTTGTATTTCGTGGAGGTTGAGCTCTCTCCCCTTGATTTCATGCGGCCCGGCGGAGGGCTGTCTTGCGAGCCGTGGGCAGCCGCAGAAGGTCTTGCAGGGGTGTGCCGTATTCGGCCCACCGGCGCAGCCGGTCCCGGTCGACCCAGTGCACCTGGTGGCGTTCGCCCCATGCTTTGGCGTCCCGGGTGAAGGAGCCGTTGGTGACCACGACTGCGGTGTCGGCTCCGTGCGCGGGGCCTGCGGTGCCTTTGACCTGGTACATCACTGATGAGCCGACTTTGCCGGCGACGGTGGTGTGCTTGGCCTGCAGGACGATTCTGCCGCGTTGGCGGTCCTCGCCGATGACGTCTGCGGCTTGGTCTCCTTGTCGGCCGACCTGTCGTGCGTTCCAGCCGTCCCGGAGGAGCAGGTCACGCAGGGCGAATTCGAAGGCCTGGTCGTCCATGGCGTCGAGCTGTGCGAGTGTGATCCGCAGCCGGGCCAGCATCTGGGCCCGCACCTTCTGGGCCCGTGCCTCGCGCATGAATTTCCAGGCTGCGTACCCCAGGGCGAGAGCCGCAAGGAGGGCGAGCAACGGCCAGATGCGGACGGCTGCCTGCCATGTGGCTGTGGCGATCTTGGCCAGCAGCCAGAGTGCGGCGCAGGCGACGGCCGCGGCGGCGGCCTGTTCCCTGCCGCCGCGGGGTGGGCGTAGCCGGGGCGAGCGGCGGGGCATCAGCGGCCCACGCTCGCTGACACCGATGGTGTAGGGGTTTGCGGTGTTGTCGGGGAGGCCTCTCCGAAGCCGATGAGCTGGCTCCATAGCCACACCACCGCGATCAGCCCTGCGATCGACCAGCCGCTCAGTTTCTTCGCGCTGGGGCGGGGTTTGCGTCGGTAATGACTTCGCACCTTGTAGTAGCCCTCGGGCGGCTTCGCCACTGCTTCCTCCTCCGTGTCGTCAGGCCACCAACTGCGGTCTGACCTCTGGGAATTGGTGTAGCAGCGGGCACTGACAAATCCGCGGGTTTGATCAGTGGAGGCCTTGGCAGTGCCTCGAAAACGCGCCGTGATGCGGTCATGGGTCCGGCGGTGTTCGAACATGCGGGACAGTGGTTCTCGGGTCTGCGGAAACTCCTGTCATGCGGACTGGACTGGCGTGTTCTGGTACGGCTGTGGTGGCCGATGCAGGTGCTCATGGATCGCATTGCTCTGTTTCCGTCACTTTGATCACATGCAGAAATGGCATGAAGTAGTACGTGTTCGATGCGCTCCTTCTGGGAGGCAGGTCGGGTGCCTTCAGGGATGGGTGGCTTTCGACGTGGGGGCGCTGTGGGGCTGCCTTTCTCGGCGGGGCCGAGAGGGGTACGGGGCAGCCCCGGCGGTTGTGGCTACGCCTTGGGCCGACGGCGGGTTGAAGATC
This sequence comes from Streptomyces sp. NPDC006385, assembly GCF_040612485.1. Classification (NCBI taxonomy): domain Bacteria; kingdom Bacillati; phylum Actinomycetota; class Actinomycetes; order Kitasatosporales; family Streptomycetaceae; genus Streptomyces; species Streptomyces sp. NPDC006385. The sequence goes on along the minus strand of NZ_JBEXQG010000053.1, from coordinate 58,655 downwards.
GGTGAGTGTGCGCGGCCTGGGGCTTGCGTTTCGTCGGCGAGGGCGGATCCGGCGTCCGTCGTGGGGTCATTCGGCCGCTTCGGTCAGGTGTGTGAGGGTGGAGCCGTCGATGTTCTTGGAGATGTGCAGGCGTTGGGTGATGCGGCGGCGGAGTTCGGGGACGTGGCTGATGAGTCCGACGGTGCGGTCGTGGGCGCGTAGGGAGTCCAGGACGTCGAGGACTTGGTGGAGGGTGTCTTCGTCGAGGGTGCCGAAGCCTTCGTCGATGAAGAGGGTGTCCAGTGCCTGGCCGCCGGCTTCGGCGGTGACGATGTCGGCCAGGCCCAGGGCGAGGGCCAGGGAGACGTAGAAGGATTCGCCGCCGGAGAGGGTGTCGGTGTGGCGTTTGTGTCCGCTCCAGGCGTCGAGGACCTTGAGGTCCAGGCCTGATTTGGCGCCTCGGGCGGCTCTGTCGTCGGAGTGGACGAGGGTGAAGCGGTGGTGGGACATGCGTGACATGCGGGTGTTGGCGGCGTCGACGACGTCTTCGAGGCGGGCTGCCAGTACGTAGGACTCCAGTTGCATGCGGAGCTGGTTGCTGGGTGAGCCGCCGCTGATGAGGCCGTGGAGGTGATCGACGGTGCGGTAGGCGTCCTCGAGGGGTTCCAGGCGCTGGATGTGGGTGTCCAGCTGAGCGGTGAGGGTGGCCAGAGCGGTCGCGCGGTCGGCGGCCTGGGTGGCGAGGGCTGCCGTGCGGGAGTGGGTTGCGGTGGCGGTGTTCAGTTCGGTGACGGCGTACTCGAGGTCGGCCGGAGGCTGGTCGATGGCTGCCTGCAGTTCGGGTTCGGCGAGCCGGGCGGTCAATACGAGGCACTGTTCACGCCAGTGGGTGATTTGGCTCTCGATCGCGGTGAGTTCGTCGTCGGGTAGGCGGGCGGCCGAGGCTTCGGCCGGGGAACTGAAGCCTGCCGCGTGAGCTGCCTGCTCCGCGAGAGCGGCGGCGCTGTGGCGGCTTGCGGCGGTTGCTGTCACGGTGGCCGCGCACGCGGCGGCGGCCTCGAGGCGGCCGGCGTGCTGGATGAGGTCGGTGATGCAGTCGGCGAGTGTGGCGTGCCCGTTGAGGGTGGTCGCGAGGCGGTGGGTGAGCTCTTCGCGCGCTGGGTGTGCAGGCTGTCGTAGGTGGCGTTGGCGGCGCCCAGGCGTGCGGTTGCGGTGTTGCGGGTGTGCTCGGTTTCGGCCTGTTCCTTTTCCAGGAGGGCGAGTTGTTCGCTGGCCGGTCCGGCGTCGGATGCCTGGGAGAGTGCGTCGGCGAGGTGTTGTTCGAGGGTAGTGCGGTGGGCGGTGAGGTCGGCGAGGGGGGTGTCGCCGCCGGCTTCACCGCGTGCTGTGGCGGCCTGTTCGTTCAGGTGGGCCAGGGTCTCTTTGGCTTTGTTCTCGCTCTGCTGGGCGCGGGTGTGGGCGGCGGCCTGTTCGTCGGCGGCGGTGGGCTGGCCCGGCTGGGCGGTGGCGGGTGCGGGGTGGGTGGGGGAACCGCATACGGGGCAGTCTTCACCGTCGACGAGCCGGCCGGCGAGCTCGGCGACGATGCCGTCCGTGCGACGGCGCCGGATGTCGATGTACGTTTTCGCGGCTTGCTCGGAGTCCTTCTTGGCCTGGCTGAGGACTTTGTGGGCGGCGCTGATCTGCTGGTCGAGGGCGTCACGGCGTCTGGCGGCTTCCAGCTGCTTTTCGACGAGGTTGAGGGTGGGGGTGAGTTCGCGGCTGGTCTCCTGTGCGCTGCGGGCGTCTTCCAGGCGTGCGGCAAGGTCGGCGCGGCGTTGCGGAAGGGTGTTGAGCCGTTCCTGGGCGTCGGTGAGGGTTTCGGTGAGTTGCCGGCGCTCGCGGTCGAGTGCGTCCAGTTCTGCCGTGTGGCGCTGGAGGGTGGCCTCCTCGGGCAGCAGCGCCTGGACGGCGCCGGTGTCGGCGTGCAGTTGCTGCGCGGCGTGAGTGAGGGCGGCGGCGTCGAGTGATGCGTGTTCGGCCAGCAGAAGGGCGCGGGCGCGGCTGTCGTCGTCCAGGGCACGGGTGTGCTCGAGGTCGGCGGTGTGTGCGGTCTCCAGGACGGATTGCAGTTGCTGGGCTTTCACGGCGCGCTCGCGGCGGTCGGCGAGGCGGTCGTGGTGGGCGGTCTGCTCGTGGAGCAGGCCGAGGTCGCGTGCGGTGGTGCGGTGGGTCTGCTGGAGACGGTGTAGGTCGCGGACGGCATGTTCTGCGATGCGGGCGTGCGCCAGCTGCTGCTCGGCGGTCTCGGTGGCGGTGGTTGCGGCGTCTTGGAGGGTGAGGGCCTGGCGGTGCAGGGCGCTGGCCCAGGCGCGGGTGGGTGCGGTGAGGGTGGCGGGGTCGTCGGCCCGGGGGGCGTCTTGGGCGGGTTCGAGGTCGTCGCCGGCTGCCTGCTGGATGCGTTCGGCCAGGCGCAGGACGTCGGCGCGGGCCTCGTCGCGCGTCTTGGCGGTGAGGGTTTTGCGGGTGGCGAGGAATTCTTCGATGAGGCCGAAGCGGCGGGTGCCGAAGAGGGTGCCGAGCAGGATGCGGCGTTCGGATGCGTCGGCGCGCAGGAACTTGGTGAACTCGTTCTGCGGGAGCAGGACGACCTGGCAGAACTGCTGGCGGGTCAGGCGCAGGAGGGACTTGATCTCTTCTCCGGCTTCCTTGTGGGACTTGATGATGCCTTCCCACTGGCCGTGTCCGTGTTCGTCGAGGACCCACTGGTGCAGGTAGGTTTCGGGCTTCTGGTCGACGAGTTCTGCGCTGTTGCGCAGGTGGGGTCGCTTCTGGGCGGGGATTCTGCGGATCTGTAGGCGCTTGCCGGCGAGGGTTACTTCCAGGGTCACTTCGGTCAGCAGGCCTGCGGGAGCGTGATCGCTGCGCAGCCGCATGTTGCGTTCGTGAGGCGGCAGGCCGTAGAGGGCGAAGCAGATGGCGGCGAACAGGGTGCTCTTGCCGGCGCCGGTGTCGCCGTGCAGGAGGAACAGGCCGTCTGCGGACAGGGCGTCGAAGTCGACGGTGTGGCGGCGGGCGAAGGGGCCGAAGGCCTGCAGGTGCAGGGAGTGCAGACGCATGTCAGACGGTTTCCTTCTCCTGGGCGCGCACGCGCATGTCGTCGACGGCCTCTTGTAGGAGGTCTGCCTCTGCGGTGGTGGGTGAGGTGCCGCGCACGGCGGTGATGAAGTCGTGGGCGATGTCGAGGTCGCCGCGGCCGCGTACCCGTTCGCGGTAGGTGGGGCTGTCGGTGGCCTGCGCCGGGATGCCGGCGGGCACGTGCCGCATGTCCAGCGTCTTGGAGAAGCGTTGCCTGAGGCGTGCCATCGCCTCGTACGGCAGGGCGGTGTCGGTGAGGGTGGCCTGCAGCCAGGCTTCGCTGAGCGGTTCGTGTGCGGGGTTGGTCAGCAGGTCTTCGATGCGGCCGGTCAGGCGGGCCAGCGGCAGGTGGAGGTCGGCTGGGATGTCGTGGCGGGTGACCGTGAGGGCGCCGTCGGCCGGCAGGTCGGCCAGGGTGAGGGATTTGGTGTGGTTGGTTTCGGAGAAGGAGTAGGCAAGCGGGGAGCCGCTGTAGTGGATGCGGTCGTTGACGCTCTGCGGGCGGTGCAGATGGCCCAGGGCGGTGTAGTCGATGCCGTCGAAGAGGTCGGCGCCGGCGTGGGCGACGCCGCCGACGCTGATGTCGCGTTCGCTTTTGCTGGTGGTGGCGCCGGTGATGAAGGCGTGGGCGAGGACGACGGAGCGGGTGCCCGGGCGGGTGGAGAGGTCGGCGCGGATGCGGTCCAGTGCTGAGGTGAGAACGGCCTGGTGGGAGGCTGTCTCGGCGTCCAGCTGGGTGCGTGCCAGGGCGGGCTCGAGGTAGGGCACTCCGTAGACGGCGACGGGGCCGTGCTCGTCGTCGAGGAGGACGGGGCGGGCGGCGTCGGCGGGGTTGGTGCGCAGGTGGACGCCGGCTTTGGCGTACAGGCCGGAGCCGGCGCCGAGGCGGTGGGCCGAGTCGTGGTTCCCGCTGATCATGACGGTGGGGATGCCGAGGTCGGCGAGCTGGTGCAGAGCCCGGTCGAACAGGCGTACCGCGTCCAGGCTCGGGATGGCACGGTCGTAGATGTCGCCCGCGATCAGCAGGGCGTCTACCTTCTGGGTGCGGGCGGTGGCGCAGATGTGGTCCAGGACCGTGCGCTGGTGGTCGATCAGATCTTCCCCGTGGAACCGGCGGCCGAGATGCCAGTCCGAGGTGTGCAGGAACCTCATGGGCACAGACCGTAACCAGAGTGGTGGGAGCTACGGGCGGTTTTCCCGATAAACGGTCTTGTTTCAGAGGCTTGGGGACACGTGAGGGAAAGGTTTCTTCGTCTGCGCCGCCGGGCGGCGGAGCCGGACGCGGCTCCCAGGGTGATTGTCAGTGGCAGGAGGCAAGATAAGCAGTGGGGGAAGGAGGATGTGATGTCTTTATCGCGTTCTGCCAGGACCGAGCACACCGTGGCGCCCGGGGGCTGCCGGTGGTGCGGGATCGAAGCCCGCGCGCACGCGCGGCAATGGACTGCGGAGGCCGGATGGCACGCCTGGACGGCGCCGACCACTGAGCAGCGCAAGGAGCGCATGCTGCAGCGGCGAACGCAGCAGCAGATCAGCAGGCGAGGGCCTGCACCTCGGTGAAGATGTCCCGTAGCTGCTGGGGGACCTCTTCGGGGGTGGTGAGCATGGACACCAGTGCGTAGAGCATGTCGGCCTTGCCGTTGGGGCTGCTCTCCTCGGCCTGCTGTTTGATCATGTAGAGGATGCGGTCGCTGAACTTGCCGCCCCGGTGCTCGGTGAAGTCGTCGGCGCTCCATGGCTGGCCCTCGGGGCGGGGCCAGTGGGCGTTGGCGGCGGCCGCCCACTGGATGTCGCTGAAGAGCTCCTCCAACTCGTTGTAGCCCTCGCTCTCGCCGACGTAGGAGACCTGCTTGGTGAGGTCGAGGCCGGCTTTGATGAGTTTCTCGGTCTTGAAGTGCTTATTGGTGCGGCTGTCGGCGTCGACCATCAGCATGACGGTGCGGTGGTGCCTGACGAGGTAGCCCGCGAGGTGGAGTGCTCCTTCGTTGTTGTCGCAGGCCCACAGGGCGATGCCGGCCGCCTGCAGGGGCAGCCCTTGCGAGAGGCGGAAGAGCAGGGGCACGCACTGCTGCTCGGTAGGGCCCTCGACTGCCAGGAAGCAGCGTTCGTGCAACAGGACGGAGTTGCGCAGTCCCACCGCGGCGGCGATCTGCCCGAGGTGGAAGTCGATGCCGTCGTGGGTGTCGTGGTCGAGACGCTCGACGAGGGTGCGGCCGCTGTCGCTGAGCTTGAGGTGTACGACGTCGGCGATGTCGACGCCGTCGATGAGGTTCATCGAGTGGGTGGCGACGATGACGCTGACGTGAGGCAGGGCGCACTGCTTGCGGATGATGTCCATGACGGTGCGCTGGTGGCGGTAGTCGAGGTGGGTGTCGGGCTCGTCGTAGACGACGATGGTCTGCGTGGGCTGCGGCTCGTCCTGTTCGCCCGTCGCTGCGAGTTCGCTGCTCTCGAGGAGGCTGCTGGTCCACTCCCACACGGCGAGGGCAATGCGCCGGGTGCTGCCCTGGCCCGAGCGGGTCAGGTCCACGGGCTCGCCGTCGGCCTTGGAGACCTCCAGCGGCGCCCTCTTGAAACCGCCCTTGAAGGAGACCTCGGGCTTGACCTCCACGCCGACGAACTCACGGCAGTGCTGGCGGATGTGCCGGCACAGCGAATCCGCTTCCTTCTCCAGCCTCTGCGTGATCTCCTTCTCGATCTCCCGGACCTGTCCCTGGAGGGTCTCGTCCTCCAGATGGGTCTCGTAGCAGCTGCTCAAAGCGGTGCGCACCGCGTCGTCCGGGCTCTCGTCCTTACCGCCGAACGCCAGCAGCCGCGGCAGCCGCGCCTCGAGGTCTTTCGGCAGCGGCTGCCACTGGTCGGTCTGCGGGACGGTCGTGGCGTACGCGGTGAGCGCGGCCAGCAGGTCTTCCTTCAGCGTGCCCGACGGGACGAGGCCGAACTCGGCGACCAGTTCGGTCAAATCCTTCTTCATCAGCCGGCCCAGGCCCTGCAGACGGCTGTCGGCGGGCTGCGATCCGAAGAACTCCCAGCACGCCGCCTCGCCGGCCCGTGAGCGGCGCCGGATACGGACCTCGGCCGGTAAGGGGGCCGCTGCGGCCTGCTCGGCGGTGTCCAGGCGGAAGACACCCTCCACCCATGTCTCCGCGCAGCGCTGTCCCTTGACGCCCTCGTCCTGCTGGTAGGTGCGATCCTCGTCCGTCAGACGGTGCTCGCCCAGCAGGAAGGCCAGCGCGGCCAGGACCGCGCTCTTGCCGCCGTCGTTGCGGCCGGCCAGGATCGTCGGGCTGCTGACCGGGATGTCCTGCACATGGGTCAGAGAGCGGAACCCGCACGCGGAGAAGCGGATGAGGTGCACGGTCGAGCTGCTCCGTATCTCCCCGCTCCGCCGGGCGACGGACAGGGGTGTGGCGTGCGGGCGTTACGCGTGCGGATGAGGCGCTTGAGGCCTCGGCGCAGGCAGTCATCCTAGAGGCACGCAAAGCAACCGTGCCCCGTATTGCGCCAGTTAGCGTCTGGGCGAGGAGAGGCTGGGCCTCTCCGCTTGAGGGTGGAACGCCGTATCCCGCAGAAGCCGGGCGCTGCACCGGCGCAGCCTCAGTGAACGTCTTTGACCAGTGCGAACCCGGAATGCACGGTTCCGCGCACGGCGGTTGAGAGCCGAGGGGCACCGGATCGGGAGCTCGGACGTCGCGTCCGTTATGGCGGGGCCTTTCATTACGGGTATCGCGGCCAACTCATCAGTTCTCCTGGGTTCCCACAGCAGCCGTCGGCGTGAACCAGAAGGGGCAGGCTGCCCAGCCATCACTCGGTCGGCTGCTTTTCTTGACGTTCTGTCATTTTTGTCAACTTCGATACATGGAGGAATATTTGAAGCTAATCTTTTGAGGTCTGATCCGAGGTGGTACGACGTGAGCGACGTACGTCCGGCGCAGCCGGGGATGCTGGTGGTGGCCCGGGAGTTCCGCGGCATGACGCAAGCCGACGTGGCTGAGGTGATGGTGAAGGCCTCCGGCGGTGACGCGGCGGTGTCCCAGGGGTACGTGAGCCGCGCCGAGAGCGGCCGGCTGGCGGTCTCGGGAGAGCGGCTGGAGCTGTACGCGGCGGCGCTGGGGTATCCGCCGGATCTGCTGTGTCTGGATCCGCAGGTGCACGGGGTCGGCGTGGGGCTCATCCACCACCGCAAGCGTGCGTCGTTGACCGTCTCCGCTCTGCGGCACCAGCATGCCCATCTCGCGCTGACACGGGTGCAGTTGCAGGGCATCGCCGCGTGCCGCGCAGGTCTCGGTGTGCGGGCTGCGGCCATTCCCACTGTCGCAATCGACGCCCTGACCACGGCCAAGGACGCAGCTCGGCAGGTTCGCAAGGCCTGGGGCATACCGCCGGGCCCGGCGGCAGACATCACCGCATCGCTGGAGGAGGCCGGGGCCCTGGTGGTCGCGCGTGATCTGGGCAGCGGCCGGCTCGACGCGGTCAGCCAGTGGGACGGAACGCAGCCGCCGCTCATCCTGGCCAACGACCACGCGCCCGCAGACCGCTACCGCTTCAGCCTGGCGCACGAGCTGGGGCACCTGGTCCTGCACCAGTCCCCCGGCGACAGCGCCCTGCAGGAGCGGCAGGCCGATGAATTCGCCGCCGAGTTCCTCATGCCCGCGCGTGACATCCGCTCCGCCTTCACGCCCCGCGTCGACCTGGAACTGCTGGCCCGGCTGAAGCGGGAGTGGAAGGTGTCGATGGCCGCGCTGCTGCGCCGGGCGCAGAGTCTGAACATCGTCACGGACTGGCAGTACCGCAGCGTGATGGTGGAGATGTCCGCGCTGGGATACCGCACAGCCGAACCGGTCGAGATAGACCAGGAGCGGCCCCGGTACGTCCCTGGGCTGATCCGCTCTGCTCTGGCCGCGGGGATGAGCGAGGAGGAGCTGGCCCGCTGTGCGCGGCTGCTGCCCGAGGACTTCCAGCTGCTGTACGCCCCGCGCGAAGGCGCGGCGGTGGATTCCGCTTCGAAGGTGAGGCCATGACTGAGTCGTTCCCCTCCCCGCGCCCAGGCTCCGGTTTTGATCCCGCGGAGCCTCCCGACCCCCCTCTGCCCCAACCGCCCTCTGTACCGCAGCAGTTGCGGGGCCGGATGCTGCTGCAGGCCGGAGTGAGCCGGGTCGGTTACATCCGCGAGCAGCTCGATCCGGTGCGAAGCGGGCTCGTCGTCAGCGGTTCCGGGGCTGCGGTGAAAGTCCGCAAGCTGCGCGAGGAGGGGTTCACGGGACCGCTGCTGGCGGATCCCGCCGTCTACACCGTGGCGGCGGCCGGCGAGGACGACCCTTTCCCCGACGTCTCGGAAGGCCAGCTGGCCTTCGGTGACCCGCTGAGGCTGTCGATCGAGGAGCAGGTGGGCCACCGTGTGGGCGCGACGGCGGCCATGACGCCCACCGGATATCTGCACGCGGAAGACTCCGGCGCCCTCAAGGCCGCCGTCCACCAGGTCCTCAAGCTGGAGGACCCTCACGTCTTCTTCAGTGTTCCCGTGGACGTGGGGTGGCTGCGCGACGACGCGGTCGGGCAGCTGATCGCCTGGCTCAATGTCGTGCCGAACCCCAAAGCGGTCATGCTCGGCGGACAGATGGACCCGCTGGCCGGCTTCTCCCAGGCAGTGGGCAACCTCAAGCGGCTGCTGGTGGAGGTCCCCGGAACCGCGCTGCTGCGTGCCGACCTCGCGGCGTTCGGGGCTCTGGCCCACGGGGCGGCGTTCACCGCCTTCGGCGCCACCAGCAGCGTGCGGCACATCGTGCCGCCCGGCCAGGCGGCCAAGCGGTCCCCGGGCGGACCGAACTCGCCCTCCGTGCTGCTGCCGGAGCTGATGGACTTCTTCCTCGGCGAGACGCTGGCGAAGAGGTTCGCCGCGGGCCTGGCGCCGGTGTGCCGGTGCGCGGCCTGTGACGGGCTCGTGCTGGACACCTTCGTCAGCAATCACTGGCAGGTGCCGGCGGCCGCCCACAACGCGGCGGTGCTGATGGAGTGGCTGCGCAGCATGGACGCCGTCGAGCCGGACGGGCGGCCCGCGTGGTGGCAGCAGCGCTGCCACCACGCGGTGGACCGCTACCCGGTACTCAACGCTGAACTCGACCATCCCGGGTTCAGCGCCTTCAAGGTGCCCCAGCAGCTGCTGCAGTGGGCGCAAGCCCCCGTCGCCCCGCAAGCCCCCACCACGGCACGCCCGGTGGCGGGCGTGGAGCGCCGTGAGCCGTGACTAGCCGATGCGGTGGTGGAACTCCTCGGTGAAGCACCACGCCGCGGGGGTATGGCGGCGCGGGGTGTAAGGCCGGGGTTCCAGCAGCAAGTCCACGCTCTCGCCGTCGGCCACCAGGACGCCGATGCCGTAGAAGGCGGCTTCCATCAGCTTCTCCTCAGCCGCCGGTGGAGCGCTGTCCAGCAGAAGGGCGCGCCGGCAGAAGGGGGCGAAACGGCCGGCTTGCTCGAGTCCTCCGCGCCAGCCCGCGGCGCTTGCCCGCACCACGGCGAGATCAATGGTGAGCGGCCGCACCGCGCGACGGGTGACCTCACGGCGGTCGAGCTCAGCGGCACCGGCCGGAAGCCGGCGTACCGCCGAACGCAGCCGTGCGGGCAGCGACGCCAGCGCGACGGGCTCGTCGACGGGCAGCTCCAGAAGAGTCTGCAGCGCATGAAGACTGTCCAGGCGGGCCGCTGAGACGCGGGCGCGGCGTGCGCATTCTTCCTCGTCAAGCCGGTAGAACAGCAGCGCCTGGCTGCCCATCAGCTGGAGCGAGACAGACAGCGCGGCCGGATCCAGCAGGGCCGCGGAGGCTGCGCGTACCGATGTGCCCACCGACGGGCTGGCCAAGGTCACCATGCCGTTCACCCTGCCTCATCCGACTTCAGCCGCACCCGGCGGCCCCGACTATCCCACCCGATGGGGCACGGCCGCCTCGTCCAAACGTTCCAAAAACCCGCCCATTCCTTGCCACAGTGCTATATCGCCGATCGCACGGCAGAACCACCGCCGTTTCCTCGAAAAACCTGGGCCGCAGTCTGCGGACACGCCGCGTGGGCTCACTGAGCCCTGGCGCACGCCCCGCAGCACCCGCCGCGCCGTCGGCTCGGTGGCCTGCCTGCGGCAGACCGGCGCTTTGCACAGGTCAGGAACTGGTGCGACGGGATACTGTCGTTCACTGATCCTGGCTGGCTTCGGACGAGTTGTCAGTTCCGGCGCTGCTGGGGAAGGCTGCGAGAGTTGCACCCTGCCGCGGTTCATCGGGCAGGGCCAGCTCGAACCAGACCACTTTGCCCGTGGAGAGCCTGCTGACTCCCCAGCGTCTGGCTATCCGGTTGACAACATAAAGTCCACGGCCGGTCTCGTCCGTGCTGTTGGGCTGACGGGCTCTGGGCAGGCTCGGCTCATCGTCGACCACTTCGCACCGTAATACGTCGGTTCGTAGCAGCCGCAGGGTGACGCGCTGGGAGGTGTGACGCACAGCGTTAGTCACGATCTCACTGACCAGCAGTTCCACCGGATCCGTTAGCTCTTCCAGTCCCCAGCGCGACAGCGCGCGCCGTGCGTGGTGCCGGGCCTTGCGGGGTGCCGTGTCTTTTGCGTCGAGGTGCCAGAAGGCGACATCGCCCGGCGCGAGGCCGTCGAAGCGGGCAGCGAGCAATGCCACATCGTCTCCTCGGACTCTCTCGATTGGTCCGACGAGTGCGTCGATCACGTTGTCGCAGAGTGTCTCCAACTCCACTGGCCCGCGGTTGGTGTTGGCCGGACGGCCTGCGGCCACCTGTTCGCGCAGCTGTTCTATCCCGTCCCACACGTCTCGGGTTCGCGATTCCACCAGGCCGTCGGTGTACATCAGGAGTGTGGCGCCGACGGGGGCATCCACTTCGATGACCTCGTAGTCCACGCCGCCCACACCAACAGGGGTGCCGGGCAGTACCTGCAGCACCTCGGCCTTGCCGCCCAGGTGCAGCAGGACCGGCGGGGGATGTCCGGCGTTCGCAATGGTGAGGCGGTGTGATAGCGGGTCGTAGACGGCGTACAGGCAGGTCGCCATATGGTTCCCGCCCAGTCGCTGGGCCTGCTCGTCGAGGTGGTGCAGGACTTCGTGAGGCGGCAGGTCGAGGCCGGCCAAGGTCTGCAGTGAGGTCCGCAACTGGCCCATGATGGCGGCGGACACAGTGGCGTGGCCCATGACATCGCCGATGACCAGGGCGGCTCGGCTGCCAGGCAGGGGGATGGAGTCGTACCAGTCGCCGCCGACGCGTGCGGTTTCGGTGGCTGGCAGGTAGCGGCTGGCGAGTCGGATGCCGGTGGGCTGGGCGAGGCTTGCAGGCAGCATGGTGCGCTGCAGTTCGTCCATGGCGATGGCCTGACTTCGGACCAGGAGTGCCCGGTCGATACCGAGGGCGGTATGCGTGGCCATCTGTGCCGCGACGAGCAGGTCCGCCTCGTCGTATCGCGTCGAATGGTGACGGAGGAACACGGCGAATCCGAGCAGTTGCCTCTTGCTCTGCAGGGGAGCGATGATCACGCTGGCCTGGGCTGGGAGAAGGCCTGCGGTGACGTCTGCCAGCGCAGCGCGAGAGAGGGCATCGTTGACAGTGACGGGGCGCACGCTGCTGAGGATCTCGGCCAGGGGGCTGCCTTTCGGCACGGTGAGTTCCTCGGGCGCCGACGGCAGCGGGACGAGAGCCGCTGGCTTGGGTGCGTTCTGGCGGTGAGCGAGGCGCACATCGCCCAGAGACGACGATTCGTAGTCCTGCAGTGGCTCTCTGAGGTAGATGAGGATTCCGTCGGCGAACTCCGGCACCGCTGCACCGCCGAGGCCTGTCACGACTTCCTCGACGGTGATGCCGGCGGCGATGCGCTCTGTGGCGGCGGAGGCGAGCCGCATACGGTCCAGCGATGGTACGGGTCCGCCGACCAGCTCGCCCGGCTCGAATGGCATGGTCACGGGGTTGTGTGCGGTTGTTGCCAACAATGGACTGCCGTCTTGCGCCTGGGCTCGCGTGCTGTCTGCAGCCGGCGCCGATGTGTCCCCAACGGTCTGGCCGGGGATCGTACGACCACTGCGACCGTCCTTGGCAGCCTCGGCGACATTCATGCCGAGGTCCTCTGCGGCTTCCTGTACGGCGTCGTGCTCCAAATCCAGTGCGACACGCACCTTCTCCAGCGCATCGTCAACGGCGTCGAGCCCGGCCTCTTCGGGTGCTGGCGGCGTGAGCGGAGCGGGCAGCAGTCTGCCGCCGTCGGACTGGGCTGAGGTCGTCGTCTTCGCCTTGAGGGCCTCAAGCTCGGTTTCCAGTTCCTGGATCCGCCGTGCTGCGTGATCGGCGACCGCCTGTGCCCGCTGCCGGTCGCCGTCGGCACGGGCCAGCTGCGTGCGCAGTTCCAGCTCCTGGCTTTCGGCCCGTCGTCGTGTCTGTTCCAGGCGCTCGACATCCGCTGGGGCCCGCAGGGCGGAACCCCTCAGTGCGTCAATACGGCGGGTGAGTTCCAGAACCTTCGCCTGGGCTTGGCCGAGCATGCCGAAGAGGATGGTGGCGATCTGCAGGGCCTGCTGTCGTCCCTGCTCACTGGCCTCGAAGGCCCGACGGGCGCGGTTGAGTTCCTCATAGGCCGTGATGGCCTGACGCTGAACCTCCAGCACCTCCCGCGCGGTTACCTGTGGGCCGCTGCCGTCGGTGGCCGTCGGCGCAGTCTGCGCCAGACGCCACAATTTTTGCAGGGGGACCAGTCGCTGGTCGGCTGTCTCGCTGTCGTCGTCCGGGTAGCAGACGTCAGCCACAGCTTCCACCAGATCCCACGACAGGCCCTCGCCCGCCAGTTGCTTACGGAGCCTGGTCAGCGACGGCACCTGGCCACTAACGAAGTGTTCGGCCGTCAGGCGCTGATGAAGGTGGGCCACGGGCACTCCTGCCGTGTCCAACCACGAGCGGAGCATTCCGACGAGCTCGTTGATCTCCGCGCATGAACCGCGCGCCGGCATCCACGGTCGCCCAGCCCGAGTCCGCTCCCCCAAAACGCAACCCTCTCTTGCCGATTGTTCTGCCACAACCCCCGGCTTATCTCTGCAACAACATCCAACCGCTCGTCCACCGGCGGGCGCCGGGAAATCGTGGAACTGCATCCGACGAACCGACAACCCGAGTCACAGGCGGTATTACGCGTGTCCCCCCGCTCCACGATCGTGCTGGTCCTGCTCGCCATCGTTCTCACGCTCGCCCTGGCCGCAAGCATCACTGCCGCCGCGCTGGCCCGCTGGGACAACGCGAGCATCCCCGCGGCCATCACCCGCGCAGGAATCGCCTTCGCCAGCGCGCTCTCCCTCGGTATCGCCTTCACCGCGCTCCTCGTTTCCATCTGGTCATAGACACACTGAGTAGTGGGTGGTGCCCCAGCGGTCGCTGACGGCGGTGGCCTGGAGCCGGGTGAGGTTGCCGCGGACGACTCCGGCGAGTCCGGCGAACGGATGAGCGCGAGAGCTGGACACCGTCCTGGCCGTCTCCGCCGCCCGCCAGGTCGGTGCAGGCTCCGCGGTCGCGGATGTGGGGATGCAGGTCGGCGGTGCGCTGGGCACCGCGGTCAGCGGCAGTGGCATCGCCACCTCTACCGCAACGACCTGCCTCAGGCTGCGCAGGTGCCGGGCGCGGCCGGGGACGCTGTACGCGAGTCGCTGCCGGGCGCCTCTGCGGTCGCCCGGCAGCTGAGCGGTCCGGCCGGCGAGCGGGTGCCATCCGCTGCGCGGCACTCCTTCACTTCACCGGCACCCCGGCGTCCCGCGCGCCAGGCCGAAGCATCACCCGCCTCAGCCAGTCGGATCCCAGGGAGTGCGAGAGGGCCCGGATCGGGTGGATCCGGGCCCTCTTTAGAAGTAGCGGGGACAGGATTTGAACCTGCGACCTCTGGGTTATGAGCCCAGCGAGCTACCGAGCTGCTCCACCCCGCGTCGGTATCCCCACCGTACGCCATCCCAGCAGGCGCCGAAGACCACCTTCCGGTGCAGGGCGCTATGCGGCGAAGCCGACGTTGGTGACGTACTCGTACTGGCCCCACTGCGAGCCGAGGTCGACGATCGTGTCCTGCCACGCGGCGTCGAGGCTCTGGTGGTCGCCGGCCGCCCAGGAGCCGACGATGCGCTCCCAGCGGCGTACGTTCATCGTCCGGTACTCCACCACGCGCTGCAGCGGCTGCGGCACCTGAGACTGGTTGAGCGGGTGGATCTCCACTCGAGTACCGCGTCCGTCGCGGTTGAGGCGCCTGAGGAGATGGCGGGCGACGTTGTGGCGGCGTACCGCCCGGTACACCTGGTCGATGCGTTCCAGGTTGGCCTTGGAGGGGCGGCGTTGGCCATCCAGCCAGGCCTTCAGCGTCCGGTGGGTCACTGTGAGTCCGGCGTCCTGCGCGGCCTTCAGGGTCTGGGCCGACTTCGTCAGGTAGTGCAGGCGTGCCATCCAGCCACGCTTGGCGGTCACGGGAGTGGCGATGCCGCCCGCGAGTTCGTCGAGCTTGCGAGCGACGGCGTCGCTGCCCTTGATGCCCCGGGCGCCGAACCTCCCGAAGTCGATGTTCTTCTCCGGCACTACTCCCCCTCGCCTGCAGGCTCACCGGCGTCGGTTCCGGCGGTGTACGTGTCCTTGACCTTGACCTCGGTAACACCTCGGCCTTCGGCGAAGACACGGCGCCAGTCACCGATGACGTGGAGTTCGTCGGTGCCCATCGCTCGGACGACGGCCAGGCCTTCGTCATGGGCCTTGAGCGCCTTGAGCCACAGATTGGCGAAGGCCTGGCTGCGGATGAGGTGCATCCAGTCCGGACGGTAGAGCTCCCGGTTGTAGTTCGACTCGCCCATCGTGGAGACGAACTTCGAGTACATCGCCTTCACGTACTCCAGTGTCACCGTATCGCCCTGCTCGATCGCCGTGTCGCGGGCATCCTTCAACGCGATGCGGAACTTCTCCAGCAGGTTCTCCGTGGCCCCGGAGGTGTACGACTCGTGGATCCGAGGAGGCGCGCACAGTTGGTGCTTCGGACCGGACAGCCGCAACAGGAGGCGGAGCGTCGGCTCGGTGACCCACAGCGGGCCCGGCTCGTCCCTCTGGCCGATCGGGTTGGGCAGCACCGCCTCGTGCTCCCACTCGGGCGGGGTGATCAGGTGGACTCCGGAGCGGCGGCGGTCGTGGGCCAGGCCGGTGGAGTGCTCGAGCTGGCCCAGGGGGAGGTGCGTCTTGAGGGCGGAGAGGTAGGCGCCGTTCATGTCGAGCGCGGTCACTTGATGCCTGCCGGGCGGGAGTTCGTGACGGGTCCACTTGGGGCGGGCTTCCCAGATCTGGTCGGCGCCGCGCGCGGTCTGCTTCTTGAGGATGTCGGGGATCCAGGGGTGCGCGATCACGTCGTAGCGGGCGCCCTTACGGGTCTCGTCCAGCAGTCGCATCGCGTCCGGGATGGCCCGCTTCAACAGCGCCGCCGTGGCTGCGTCGACGTCGCCCCGGTGCTCGGCAAGCGCACCCTGCACGGCCTCACGGATCAGGTCGACCGGGCCGGACGTCTCTTGGAACGCGTGGCGGGCCGGGCCCTTGGAACGCTCCGTCGCACGCGCCGGACGTGTCGTGCGCAGCGGCGCTTTCGAGGTGTGCGCGGTGGGCTGTCCGGCTGGCGGGGCAGCTGGGGCTCCGGTGGCGGTGGGCCGGCAGTCGGCGGGGGTCAGGTGCTGAGCGAACCCCGCCACGCGTTGTCCGGCCGGACTGCCGCACAGCACACAGGGCTCGGGGGCGACGAGCAGCTCCACTTCGTCCCCGTCCCCGTCCCCGTCCTCGTCCTGGCCGAGGTCGGGCGAAGACAAGGGGGTGACGGTCGCGGCCGTGCCTGACGTGACGGGCTGCTCCGCAGCCGACGCCGCCTCGGTCTCGGACCCGGTGGCGAGCTTGGCGTTCAGCCCGTCCAGCAGGTAGGCGTATTTTGTGCGGATCTCGCCGGCCGGGTCCCGGCCGCTTTCCCATCCGCTGAGGGTTGAGGGGCTCACGCCGAGCGCGCGTGCCACCTGTGCCTTGGACAGCCGAGCCCGCTCTCGCAGCTCGCGGCGCACGTGGCAGGGCGGGAGTTCGGCCTGGGGGCCGACGGCGTCAAGCAGCGAGTCGATCGCGTCGAAGTCGCTCACCGGCCCGTCCCCCTCGCTTCGGTCCGCACGGTACGGCGCCTGTCGGCGGGCAGCGCCTCGCACGCTCTGGTCGGACCCGCCAGGAGATCCAGCGCGCCGATGCCGTAGTGCTCGGCCAGGACGTCGACGTCGCGCAGGCTCCACGAGATGGCGCCCGACTGCCGGCGCGACACCTGCGTCTGCGTCAGTCCCAGCACCCCCGCGACCGACCGCTGCGATTCACCCGTTACCTGCATCAACGCGGCCACCGTCAGCCGCAGCGACTCCTCCAAGCGCAATCCCATGCCACCATCTTACTTGAATCGATGCAGATTTCACATGTGAATCAGTTTATAGCTATCAGTAATGCGGAAAAGCTTTAGCCGTCGATCGGGAGCTGAGGGCTCTGGCTCAAGCTGGCAGTTCAGCGATCCGGCCCGCCTCGCTCACGTGGAATCCGGCGGGCCGCGCGCCGGGCTTCCCGTTTCGTCTGGCGTGCCTCTTCCACCGCACGATCGGACAGACATCGCGGGCACACGAGGTCCACTACACGGTGGCGCAGGGCCCGGCGCAGCCGGAGCCCGGGCGGTGGCGGCCACCCGCGGGAGTGACGGTGGACCGTACGCACCCGGACGCCCAGAAGCGCAGCGACCGCAGCGGCGTTGCCGGCGTAGTTGGCCAGGAGAAAGGTCATCTGCGCCTGGTAGCCGGCCGGGAACCGTGCGGCGGACTCGCTCTGATCTTCCGGGCGGAGGAAGGCGTCATGGCGCTCGCAACGCGGCGCCTTCTTGTTGTTCCGGGCGATGCCCGGCGAGCTGATGTCCATAACTCAAGAAGCCTGCCCGGGGTCACCTGTGGACAGCGGGCGGCCATTGAGGGCTTGTCGCATGTGCCCGTCACCGACAAAGGTCGGCGCCCGTCACGCTCAGTGCTGCACCGTCCCGGATCATGACGCTCCGTACCGCCGCTCCCCCGTGCGCTCCTTCCAGTCGGAGGCACCGAACGCCCAGGACCCGCCCTGCGTATCACTGCGGTGGCTGGGGACTGGCCGATGCTCCTTCCGGATGCTCGTTGATCCAGGACAGGCCGCCGATGTCGAGGCGGCGCCGGGTGCGGGTGACGGCCACATAGGCCAGGCAGGCCTCCTTGTCGTCGATCCGGCGGGCCGCCCCCTGCCCTGTGTCGTGCGGCGGGCCGTCGGAGAGTGGGGTGAAGTCGTCGGCGATCTTCACCTGCGCCCATTCGCGGCCTTTGGCCTTGTGGGCGGTGGAGACGGTTACCTCGGACTGGTCTTCGGGGGCGAGATGGGCGACGGCGGCCAGGATGGCGTCAGCGCCGTGGGTGTCGACCAGGTCGACCAGGGGTTGCAGGTCGCGGCCGGCGGGGTCGTGGGCAGCGTAGTCCTGCAGGTCGCCCCAGGTGGTGAACAGGACCAGTTCGGGGTGGGTGGTGCGGCGTCCTTCTTTGAGGTCGCGGGCGGCCAGGGCCAGAGCGCGCAGGCTGTCTCCTCCCCCGGCCAGTGCGACCCGGTGTCCGCCGGACAGCAGCTCCATGACCTGGGCCATCGCGCCGACGTTGGTACGGCACAGCACCGCGTCGGGCCGGGTGACGGGGCCGAGTTCGGTGGGCACGGTGTCGGCGCCGGTGAGACGGATGGGGGCGTCGGCCAGATGCAGCCAGCGGTTGGCTTCCTCGGCGAGGCGGGGGCCGAAGCGGAAGGACCGGGACAGGGCGAGCTGGGTGCCGTCGAAGCCGGTCATGACGTCTTTGGCGCCGCGCCAGTGGTAGATGGCCTGGGCGGAGTCGCCGACCATGACCAGCTGGGCGTGGTCGCGTTGGGCGAGGAAGATCTGCTCGACGACGGGGTTGGTGTCCTGGGCCTCGTCGAGGAGCAGGAAGTCGGCTTCGATCTTCGGACTCGTGAGGGCCCAGATTTTCAGATAGTGGTCGTGGTCGAAGCGGATGGCGCCGTCGTCGGGGTGTTGCAGGTCCACCCAGGCCTTGCGGGCGAACGGGACGATGTGTGAGGCGAGTTGCGCGTGCAGGCTGGGCTCTTCCAGGCCGCGCAGGTGCGGGATGTGGTGGCGGGTGATCGTCGTATCGGCGGTGTGGCAGAAGCGGGCCACGGTGCGCAAAGTGACGTAGGAGAGGGTCTTTTGGGACAGGTCGCGGTCGCCGATGCGGAGGGCTTTGGTGATGCCGAGGGCCTGCCCGGTCTGCCAGGCGGGGCGGCGGGGGGCGTTCAGACGACGGGCGTAGCGGTGGCCGACGGCGGCGTAGGCCAGGGCGTGGGCGGTCTTGCACAGGACGCTCTTGGGGAAGCGCGCGGTGGCGTCCTGGGCGATGGCCCGGTTGTAGGCGAGGTAGCGGCCGCGGCGCGCGGTGGCGTGGGCGAGCTGGGCCAGGGTGGTGGTCTTGCCGGTGCCTGCCCCGGCCTGCAGGGCCAAGTGTTCTCCGGCGTGGAAGGCGGCGGCCGCGGCGGCCTGTTCGTCGGTCGGTTTCAGCACGGCGCGGCTCCGGAAGTGCGGGTCAAGGCGTGCTCGACGGCCGCGATGAGATGGACGGGCGTGGTGTGGGCGAGCAGGTCTTGCAGGGCCCGGTCGAGGCGGTCGGCCTCGGCGCTGGCGTGCTCGGCCAGGGCCCGGTGAACGGCCAGTTCCATAAAGCGTTGGGGTGTCTGGGCTGCGCGGCCGGCCGCTGCCTTGAGGGCGGTGTGTGCGGCGGGCGGGAAGGCGACGTTGAGTAGGATCTTGCCGCATCGGTCGGGGTAGTGCGTGGTGATGACGTCGATGGGCAGCCGGGTGGCGCTCCGGCGCAGCCGGGTGAGGGCCTTTCCTGCAGTCTTGGCGCGTACGACGGTCATGAGCCGGGTGGCGTCGCAGTTGGCGGCGAGCGGCATCGTGCGGGCGGCGTGATGGAGTTCGGCCGCGGTGAGGGGTCGGGTCAGGGTGATTTCCAGGGCGTGGTGCGCCATCGTCACGCCTCGCCGCCGGGGCCGTGCGGAAGGCGGGCGCGGATGTGCGCTGCATGCAGGAGGGGGTCGAAGACCTGCCATCCGGCCAGGGCAAGGTCGGCGGCGTTCGGCGCGGGGGCGTGGGCGGGGCTGCGCTGGGTACGCCAGCGCACCTGCTCCCCGTACGGCAGGCGGCTGAGGTCGTAGACGGCCATCAGCCCGGCGGGCAGGGTGAGTTGCCCACGCTGCGGGCAGGCGGGCAGGAGCTTCCAGACCCCTTTGGGGGCGCCGGGGGCGAGCACGGGCAGCGGGCAGCGGCGGCGGTGCCGGGTCTGGGCCACACATTGGATGTTCTCGACCGGCCGGTCGGCGAGGTATCGGCCCAGCAGCAGCTGCACGACGGGACGGGCGGGACAGGCGCTGTCGGCAGCCGGCTCGGGAGCGGCTGGCGTGGACGGGGCGAAGGCACCTGAGTCGATCAGGCGCCGGGAGCGGACGCCGAGTTGGCGGCGCGTCTCCTGGACGTGGGCGGTCAGGCGGGCCGTTGGAGTGCGGCTCGGGCAGAGCACGGCGTGCGGGATGCGGCACCAGGCGCTGCCGTCGCCGTGCGGGTGGGCAATCCCGCTGCTCAGATGCCAGCGGCAGGAGGCGGGGACGTGAGCGGCAGCCAGTTCGGCGGGGTGCGGGGCGATGGGGCGCTGATCGGCGCGCTGGTAGAAGTCGATGTGATTGCCGCACGCGCGGCAGCGGCCGCTCTGGCCGGTGCGCAGCAGGCGGCTGGGGCTGGTGGCGGATACACGCAGCGGCCGTCGGGGCCGCGCAGCGCGGGGGCTGCCGTCCCAGTGGCAGGGGGCGGAGGCGGAGTTGGGGCACATGGCGGCGAAGGTGCCAGGCGGCACGCCGCTGTGCCGGGACAGCGCCTCAGAGGGTCCTGCGGATGGCGCAATCCCGGGGAACGCCCGCACGACTGAACGAACGTGCGCTCGATGCCGGGTCGCCTGTTCAGGTGATGTCGCGCCGGGGCGGCGGAGTGGCCTGACGGGCGGTTCAGAGTTGCGGCGTGCCGGGTGGGGTGTGGTCTGCGCAGAGGGAGCCGAGGAGCTCGTCGATGGAGACGTCGAAGGCATGGGCGAGGGCGTGCCAGGTAGTGACGCTGCCGGTGGTGTGGCCGTGTTCCAGGTCGATGAGGGTGCGCCGGGCCAGGCCGCTACGACGGGCGAGTTCGTCGAAGGTCCAGCCGCGCTCGCCCCGCAGCCTCGCCAGCGTCACACGCAATGCGAGGAGGTCGGGATCGGGCGGCAAGATCGTCACCCCACCATCCGACGGTGCAGGACCCTGCCCTGTCAGTGCAGACCTCTGCACTATTTGCTAGGGAAGGAGTGGCACTCGGCGGTGGTGGAGTAGGCGCTGCGGCGTGCCCTCTCACCGCCCCGGACGACGCCTGGGGCACACCCGTTCGACGGCACGGATCAGATCGGAGGACAGCGAGCCCAATGAGGCTCTCCACGCACGAAACGGTGCAGCGCATCTGGACGATTCAGCTGCACCCGCAGCCGGGCGGGCCGCTGCTGAGCTGCCCTCAATGCACGCTGCACGGCTACCGACTGCCGGCCGCCTCTGCCCGCTCCGTCGCCCTGACGCACCTGGCCCGCCACGCCCGACGGGACGTGCTGCCCGGGCATTTGCGCACCTGCCAGTGCCGGGCCCGGAACTGCTCCTGGCATCCGCGCCACCGCGGCTGCGCCGGCCCCGTGCTCCTGGCGCTGACCTGCGACCGCAGCGGCCGCGTGTGGCGCCTCGCGGACGCGTGCGCCGCCTGCGCGGCCGCCACCACCAACACCGCCGTCGTACCCGACACCCTGCTCGCCTCCGCACGCGCGCGGCCGACCGGTGCGGCAGCCAGGCACGCCCGTCCACCGCACGGACCGGGCGAGCGGCTGCGCGTACGGGAAATGCTCACCTACCTCGGGGGGGGGGCGCTGCCCCGCTTCTCCTCCCCCGCCGCCCGGCTGCTGGCCCTGCAGTGTGCCCTGCGCGCCGACGGCCGAGGCCGCGTCCGGCTGCCCAGTGGTCTTCTGCGCAGCATGCGGCTGCATGGCCGTGCCGAACTGGAGCGAGCTGGAACATGCCGGGTGGCTTTGCTGTTCCATCCCGCGGCGTGCCCACGTGGAAGCGCGTCTGCTGGATGCGGACATGCAGACCCAGACATCCGGTCGCGGCGCCCGCGCCCGTGCGGCGCACTGGGCCCTGCGTCCTGTTCCGCTGGTCGCACCGCGCGGGATGTCCCCCGTGGTGCAGCTCACCGCTCTGGTCCTGGCAGCCCACACGTCCGACAGCGTCGGAAGCGCGGACCTCGACGTCCTTGCCCGGCTGGGCGGTCAGTCCCCGCAACAGGTGGAGGACCTCCTCGACCAACTGGTCCGCTGCCGCCTCCTGGCCGCCTGGCACCATCTCAGGGAGCACGACGAGATCTCCTGGCGCCTGCCCGAACGCGACACACTGAGCAGCGCCACACCAGGACGGTGAACCCACCGCTGGCCGGTCGTCCCGCTCGGCTCAAGGGGTGCGTAACCGGTCGAAATGGCCGCAACTAGTCACGCGCGCACGCGTTCGGGCAGGAAGTCGACATGCTTTGTTCTTAGTGGCCGGGCATGGCGGTGCGGACGCTAGCGTCCACCGGAGTGTGCACTGCTGCGGGAGGCTGGACGTCATAGTGGAAGCGGTCTCGGATCTTCTCACTCTCAGAACGGACTACGCGGCCAAGCTCGATGCCGACCTGGAGCTCGTCGAGAAGGACCGCGAGCGGGTCCGTGCGGAGATCACCGTACTGCAGGATCAGCTGCATACGCTGGAGGACAATCACGCTCTGCTGCTGAGCATGCGGGAGGCCCTTTCGGATCACTCCCCCGCCGCCTGCCTGGCGCCGGGGACAGACGGTGCAGCCACGACCGGCAGCAGATCTGCCGCTCCGCCCGTGCCCGACGGCATGCCGCTCACGGACGGCAGTGCCGCCGCCGGTCCTGGCCAGGCGGCCGCGGCACCGGAGGAAACGCCGGTGGCCGCGAAGAAGGCGCCGACGCTGCGGGATCTGGTGGCTGGTGAGCTGAAACGGCGGGGCGAGCCCTGCTCGTCGCACGATGTCGCCGCCGCACTGGCTCGGGCGCACCCCGCCAGGAGGATCAAGGAGCCCGCGATGCGTCACGCGCTGGAGGCGCTGGTGGCGCAGGGGCGGGCGCGGCGGGCCAAGCGCGGTTCGCGCGTCTTCTACCTCTCGGCCGGCATACCTGCGGCGGCCGGACCGGCTAGTGACAACGGCACGGGTAAGGGCTGAACTCCGGCCGCCGCGGCGGAGCGTGCTCGTTGATTCAGGCAGCAGCATCGCGAAGCGGCTGCGCGGGCGGCAGGAAGACCGGCATCGTCTGGAAGCCGAGAGCCTCTAGGCCGGCTTGCTGGCGGGGCGTCATCTGGGCGCTGTCCCTGCGCCGCCGGATCAGCCAGGCACCGAGGTGGACCTGGTCGCCGAGGATCTCTTCGGTGTGGTCCTGGGGCATGTCGAGGTGCCCGTGGCGCTGGTGGTACTGGCGGGCGGCGCGTAGGCCGCGGTTGAAGGCCCTCTCGCGCAGGCTGGTGGGGCGGGTCAGCAGCATGCTGTGGGGGTGGGCGTCGGGGCAGGCGCGGGCCAGGGCGGCCAGGAGGTGCTTCTGCTGGGGATCGAGCAGGTGGGAGTGGGTGATCTGGCGGTCCAGCCAGCTGTCCCAGGCGGAGTCACGGCTGTCGTGGCGGTGGTAGGTGCATCGCCAGGTGCTGGTGGTCAGGCGGCGTCTGATCTGCGCGTAGGTGTACTGCCAGCGCAGGCTCCAGAGCGGGTTCCAGAAGGGGTCGATGGCGTTGAGGGAGGCGATGCGGGCGGGGGCGAGGTGGCCGGTGTCGGCGCGGCAGCGCATGGTCTCCAGCCAGGCGGCCAGGCGGCGGTCACGGCCCTGTTCTCCCGAAGCTACGGCGAAGTGACAAGTAGCTCTCTGTAGCGGATCTGGGGTGTGCTTGTCAGCGTTTTTGATCTTCTGGGGTCATCGAGGGCGGTGCTCGGCGAGGTTGGTCCGGTCATGACGACCGGAAGGAGCTTGGGGTGCGGCAGGAGTGGGAGCCGGAGGACCTGATCGAGGTCTGGACGCTGCTGGAGGAGGACCAGGAGCGGCTGCGGAACAAGTCGGGGGCGAACCGGTTGGGGTTCGCCCTGTTGCTGAAGTTCTTCGAGGTGGAGGCCCGGTTCCCGGAAGACGCCGGAGAGATCCCGGTGCCGGCGGTGTCGTACGTCGCTCAGCAGGTGAGGGTGGCGGCGGAGGAGTGGGCCGCGTACGACTGGTCGGGGCGGGCGATCAAGCGGCACCGGATGGAGATCCGGGGCGCGTTCGGCTTCCGTGAGTGCACCGAGGAAGACCAGGCCCAGCTCGCCGAGTGGTTGGCGGTCGAGCTGTGCGGGGTGGAGCTGAACCGGGACCGGCTGGCGGAGGCGGTGGTGGCCCGCTGCCGCAAGGACCGGCTGGAGCCGCCGGCCCCGGGACAGATCGACCGGCTGGTGGGCAAGGCGGTCAGCACCTTCGAGGAACGGTTCTGCGCGGCCACCGTAGGCCGGCTGTCGGCGGCGACCCGGTCCCGGCTGGACGACCTGATCGCCGAGGACGCCGACGCGGACGCGGACAGCGCGGGCGGCGGGGGCACGTTCTTCACCGAGCTGAAGGCGGACCCGGGCGCGCTGGGGCTGGACAGCCTGCTGGCGGAGGTGAACAAGCTCCAGCGGGTGCGCGGGCTTCAGCTCCCGCCGGAGCTGTTCGGGGACGTGTCGGGGAAGCTGGTGGCGGCCTGGCGGGCGCGGGCGGCCAAGGAGTATCCCTCGGACCTGCGGGCGGCGGCCGGGCCGGTGCGGTACACACTGCTGTCGACGCTGTGCCATGTGCGGGAGACGGAGATCACCGACTCGCTGGTGGAGCTGTTCATCCAGCTCGTGCAGAAGATCAACACGCGGGCGGAGAAGAAGGTCGAGGGCGAGTTCACCAAGGAGCTCAAGCGGGTCCGCGGCAAGGAGGGCATCCTGCTGCGGCTGGCGGAGGCGGCGGTCGCGGAGCCGGGCGGCACGGTCCGCAAGGTGATCTATCCGGTGGCCGGGGAGTCCACGCTGAAGGCCCTCGCTGCGGAGGCCGCGGCGAACGAGGCCCGCTACCGGGCCCGGGTGCGCACGGTGCTGCGCTCGTCGTACTCCAACCACTGGCGGCGGATGCTCTCGCCGCTGCTGAACGCGCTGGAGCTGAAGTGCAACAACACCGCCTACCGGCCGGTGATGGACGCGATCGACCTGCTCAAGCGGTACCTGGACCAGCCCATCGCGAAGGAGGGCGCGTTCTTCGACGAGGCGGAGAAGATCCCGCTGGCCGGGGTGGTGCGCGAGGAGTGGCGCAAGGCGGTGGTGGATGAGCGCGGCCGGGTCGAGCGCATCCCGTACGAGCTGTGCGTGCTCGTGGCGCTGCGGGACGCGCTGCGGCGGCGGGAGATCTGGGTGCCGGGCGCGAACCGGTGGCAGAACCCCGAGGACGCCGCAGGACCCGGAGAAGTTCATCGAGGCTCTTCAGAATCGGCTACGCGAGGCCCTGACCCGCTTCGACACGGCGCTGGAGCTGGGCACCACGGGCGGGGTGGACATCGTCAAGAGACACGGCGAGCCATGGATCAAGGTCTCGCCGCTGGGCAAGCAGGAGGAGCCGGAGAACCTCGTCGCGCTGAAGACGGAGATCGAACGCCGCTGGGGCACCATCGACCTGATCGACATCCTCAAGGAGGCCGAGTTCGCCACCGGCTTCACCGGCGAGTTCACCTCGGTCGCCACCAGGGAGGCGGTCCCGAAGGCGGTGCTGCGACGCCGGCTGCTGTTGGTGCTGTTCGCGCTCGAGACGAACATGGGCATCAAGCGCGTCGCGGTCACCGGCAAGCACGGCGAGAGCGAGGCCGTCCTGCGCCGCGTACGGCACCTGTTGTCAACCGGACCAACATGCGCGCGGCGCTGGTGCGGCTGGTCAACGCCACCTTCGCCGCCCGCGATCAGGCGTGGTGGGGCGAGGGCACCGCCTGCGCGAGCGACTCCAAGAAGTTCGGCTCCTGTTATCCGGGGCGGCCGGAGGCCGTCCGCTACGCAGCATGAGTGATCTCTAGAGTGTGTCTCTCCTGCTGTCACGGACGGTGTATCCGGGGCGCGTACGTTGCGGCCCGTGACGACAGCAATGGATCTCTCTGGGCCCCGAACGCAGCGCCTCACACTTGGTACTGGCGAGCGGACGTGGACAGTGCTCGGCCGTGACCACCGCGTGGTGGGGCCGGCGGAGGAGTACCTGGAATACCTGCGGGCGCAGAAGGTCTCGCCGAACACGGTGAAGTCCTACGCCCGGGCCCTGGCGTTGTGGTGGCAGTTCCTGGACGCCTTCGGGCTGTCGTGGGACGTGGTGACGCTGGAGGACTTCGGCGCCTTCCTGACCTGGCTACGGACCGGTGAAGGGCCGCAGATCACATCTCTGACGCCCGGGGAAGCTCGGTTCGGTGAGTCGACGGTCGCGGTGCGGCTGCGCGGGGTGCTGTCCTGTTACGAGTTCCACCAGCTCAACGGCGTCGATGTCGGCCGTGATCTGCACCGCCTGGTGCACAGTGCCGGGGGCCGCTACAAGCCGCTGCTGGAGCACATCGCGCGGCGCAAAGGTCGTCGCGAGAGCGTCATCCGGGTCCGCCAGCGCCATGCCGGGGCGCCCCCGGTGCTCACCCCGCAGCAGATCGATGGGATCTGCGATGCGTGCGCGGTCTGGGACTTGGCCCTGCGCGAGTGGCGGGGGTCCGTACGTGACCGCCTGCTGTGGGCCCTGCTCGCCGAGACCGGGCTGCGGCTGGGCGAGGCGCTCGGGCTGCGGCACCGGGACTGGCACACCGGCCGCGGCGACACGCCGTTCATCGAGGTCGTCCCACGCGAGCATCCGCACCGGGTGCGCGTGAAGGGCGGCGGCTACCGCAAGCTCTACATCTCCGACGAACTGGATCGGCTCTACGGCGAGTACCTGTGGCAGCTGTGCGACGCCGGAGCGGACATGGCGGTCGGCGACCTCGACGACTGGTACGTCTTCGTCAACCTCGCCCGTGAGCCCCGGTTTGCGCCATGGCAGCCGGACAGTGTCTATGACCTGGTGGACCGGCTCCGCCGCCAGCTTTCCGGACGTGTCCCCGACAACTGGACGCCGCACTGGTTCCGGCACAGCCACGCCACCGCGCTGCTTCTGTCCGGGGTGCCGGTCCACGTGGTCTCCCGCAGACTCGGGCACGCCGACGTGCAGACCACGCTGAACACGTACGCCCACGTCACCGAGGACGCCGAACTGCGGGCCGTGGCCGACTGGAAAGCGCTGACCGCCAGGTGGCGGGCCTCGATCGAGGCCATCGAAGCGATCGGACTGTGTTCATGAGCGTCAACGTCACGCTGGAGAAGCTCAGCGAGCCGATCGGCTTCCGCCCGGAGACCCTGGACGTGCTGTGGTCGCAGATCCCAGCGGGCCTGCGGACAGTGACCTGGAACTCGCCAGACATCCCCGACGAGTTCACGGAAGGCTTCACACGGCCTGCCGGACGCGCGCCCGGCCACCGCTTCACGCTGGATTTCGCCAGCCTGCCTCCCGCCATTTCCCGCGAACTGACCTGGTGCGCATGGCAGTTCATCGCCATCGGCGCCAAGGTCCCGGTGCCCACCTTCCAGACCCTGGTACGGCGGCTGAACGACGCCTTCGAGTCGATGCCCCAGGGCCAGATCCCGGCCTCTCTGCTGGAGCGCACACCGCAGTGGTGGTATCGCACGCTGGCCGCCACCCGCGCCCGCCGGACCGGTGAGCTTCCGGCGCTCAGTACGCGCCGGGCGATGGAACGCGTGCTGCGACGCTGCTACCAGATGCTGTGGTGGGCCTGTGACGACCAGCCGTGGTGGCAGCGCGAGACCGGGGGACTGCGACTCGATCCCCGCATCCCCCGCCGCCCGCACGAACCGCAGGGGGCGGGCCGGCTTTCCTTCCACAGCCTGAATCCGTTCTGGCTGCGGCGGGGACTCCAGTGGTACCTGAAGGTGCACATGGAGACCGGCGAACTGACCTGGTCCACCGCCCGGGCCCGCCGCGGGGGCATCGGCTTCCTCGGCGACTACCTCGAACAGCAGCCCGTGCCGGGCCCCTGGCTGTGCGACGACGCTGCCGCATTGCGGGCATTCATGCTCGACTACCGCAGCCACCTGTGCCAGCTGCCGGCCCGTGGCGGGCCGAACCGCGGTCAGCCGCTGTCCCAGCTGCGGATCACCGACCTGATTACCGACGTCGAGCAGTTCTACGTCTTCATGCACGACCACCAGGAGACGGCCGCCCGCGCTCTCGACGAACCCGGCTGGCTGCAACTTGGACCCCATCACACGGTGCTCTGGAGGCGCAGCGAGAAGAAGCGTCCCCGTGTCCGCCCCGACCTGCAGTACGTCATCGGTGACAGCGAACTCAGCCAGATCATGGCCAACATCGACCTCCTCGGACGCCCCGAGGACGAAGGCGGACTCGGCGACCCGCAGGTCATGCACGTGCTGATGCTGCTGGCCCGCACCGGGCGGCGGATCAGCGAGATCGTCATGCTCGACCGCGACCCACTGCTGCCCCTGAACCGCCCCACCCCGGCCCCGGAGGACGAAGGCGCCTTCGTCGCCAAGCTCCGCTACCAGCAGACGAAGATCGACAAAGCCCCAGACACGATCATGGTGGACTCCGAGATCGTCGCGATCATCCAGGCTCAGCAGCAGTGGGTCGACGAGCACCGGGCAGCCGACTGGCTCCCCGGCACCCGGCCGAAGTACCTGTTCCTCGCGCGCAAGCTCAACCGCCGGGCCGACCGGGCGCTGACCGTCGAGGTCGTCCGCGACAAGCTCACCGAGTTCGCCGCCCGGCTCGACATCCGGGACGAGGCCGGGCGGCTGGTGGACTTCAACCGCACCCACCGATTCCGGCACACCAAGGCCACCAGCCTGCTCAACGCCGGGGTCCCGCTGCACGTCGTCCAGCGGTACTTCGGCCACATGTCGCCGACCATGCTGATGAACTACGCGCAGACCCTGGCCGAGACCCACGAGCGGGAGTTCCTGCGTTACCGGAAGATCACCGCCGACGCCCGCGAGCTGTCCACCGATCCACACGACCTCTACGACATGCTGGAGCTGGACAAGCGCACCGACCGGATCCTGCCCAACGGGCTGTGTCTGCTGCCGCCCCGTCAGGCATGCGCGAAAGGAAACGCCTGCTTGACCTGCGACAAGTTCGCCACGGACGCCACCTTCCTCCCGGAACTCACGGCTCAGCGGCAGCGCACCGCCCAACTCATCGAGGAACGGCAGCAGGCATTCACGGCCCGGACCGGGCAGCCGATGGGCGAGGACAACGTCTGGCTCGCCGGGCGCCGCCAGGAGCAGGACGCCCTCGGCCACATCATCCTCAAGCTGGAACAGACCCGTCGCGCCGACGGGCCCTTGCAGGCCGTCCGCGGGGCCGGCGTCGAAGCCCGCACCGATGCGATCACCCGTGACCGGGACGGGAGGTGACCGGCATGCGCGGAAACCCCGACAACCTCCGCCAGGCCGCAGCCCGCAAGAGCGCCGCCGCCCAGGCCCGCGCCGAGCAGGGCCTGCGGGAGTTGATCCGCCAAGGGCAGCCCATCACTTTCCGCGGCCTCGCCCAGACCGCAGGCGTCTCGCTCGACTTCCTCTACCGGTGCACCGAGATTCGCCGACGAGTCGAGCAGCTGCGGACCCAGCAGCGAAGCCACCCGCCACAGTCGGCCACGCAGCCGCCCGACGACTCGCCCAGCAGCGTCGTGCGCACCCTCACCGCCCAGCTCGCCGAGCTCAAGCGGCGGCACCGCGACGAGGTCCAAGCCCTGAGGCAGGCCCTCGAAGCCGCCCAGAGCGAGAACCTCGAACTGCGGCGCCGCCTCGGCCCTCGGCACACCACCCATCCCGAAACATCCTGACGGCGACCTTCTGCCGTAGTCCGGCCTCAGTGGGGCGCCGCGACCGCAGTGGTGCTCCAGGCCCGCCCGATCTCGGCGGTCGGAAATGGCGTCCGCTTGCTCTCGGTGAGCAGACGGCGGGCGAATTCGCCGAAGATCACGGCAGCTCGGGAATGCCGGTCGATGATCGCGGCGATCTCGCGTGGGACGCCATCGGGCCGGTGGCCGGCGATCCACTCGCGCAGGAACGCCTCGTGTTCCATATCGCCGCGCAGGCCATCGGGCAGGTGGTGGCGGAGCAGATGACTCGCAGTATGGCAGCGGTCATACGAAAGATGGTCGGAGAGGAACTCTGCCTCGGCCGCTGACAGTTCGAAGCCGGAACTCAGGGCGAGTCCGAAGTCCGCGAAGTACAGCAGCCGACCGTCGGTCAGGACATTGGCGAAGTGGGCGTCAAAGTGGACGAGTCCGTGCGAGCTCATGAAGGCAGTCCCTCGCGAAAGGGCCTCCTCCACCCACAAGTACGGCGATCCCTCCCCGCCCTCCGGCGCGGCGGTCCGGTAGTCGTGCAGCCAGTCGCCAAGTGTCTGCGGGACGTGTTCCAAGAAGAGCACCAGGCTGGACGAAGACCGCCCGATGGACTCCAGACGCTCGCGCACGGCCGATGAGCCCTCCCAGTGCGCGACCGCACCGTCGATGCCCCCGAACTCGTCGGCGAATCCTTCTGGAGGGGAGTCGGGCAGGATGCGCCAGTGGTACATCAGCGGAAAACCCTCGTACTCGTTCCCGAGGACCCAGTTGGTGGTCATGACGTGCACGGCCAGCTCTCGCCAGGCCCCGAACCCCGCTGAGCCCACCCCGTACTGGTAGAACATCGGCAGTCCGAAGAGGTTCGCCGTCGACCGCGCATTCTCTGGCCGCAACTCGGTGTCCGTCAGGGGGACCCGCTTGACGAACACCCGCGTGCCATCGATGTCCAGCTCCGCAGACCTGCCGCCGATGCCGGACCCGAGCGGGGCTGCGGCGGCCACGACCTCACCGAGCCGACAGTCACTCAGCAGAGACAGACGCGTGGCCACCGTCCCATACGCGGCGAGCCGCGCGGCATACCGCGGGTCCGGATGGTGCATCGACGACTCCTCGGTGCCCAGAGCCAGGGCTTCGGCGCTCTCTCGGACGTGGTCGACCCTATCCGCCGGGGCTGTCGAAGGAGCAGGTGCTCGAAGTCGCCCGGCGCGACAACGCTGCCTCAGGCCATGACCTGCCCCCGCCACGAGACCTCCTGACATCGATCTCTTACGGACACGACCGCAAACGCTCTACCTGCGCGAACACCCACTGTTCACCCATTTGCCCCGGATACGGTCTGGTCCTCGAACTTCATGACCGAGTGGCACCAGCGGTACCGCGGACCCGGCGTGATGATCTACTGGCACGTCGAGAAGAAGTCGCTGTGCGTCTACAGCCAGCTCAAGTCCTGCTCGGCCTCCGAGGTCGCGGCGATGATCGAGGGCGTGCTGCGGCACTGCACGGACGTGGAGATCGACCGGCAGTACACCGACACGCACGGCGCCTCCATCGTCGGGTTCGCCTTCGCCCACATGCTCGGCTTCAACCTGCTGCCCAGGCTGAAGAACGTCGGCTCCGCGCGGCTGTACCGGCCGGCGGCCGGGGAGGACGAGAAGTGGCCGAACCTGGCGCCGGTCCTGTCGACCAAAACGATCGACTGGGACCTGATCCGCCAGCAGTACGACCAGATCGTGAAGTACACCACCGCCCTGCGCCTGGGCACCGCCGAGGCCGAGCAGGTCCTGCGCCGCTTCACCCGCGGCGGGCCCAAGCACCCGACGTACCGGGCGATCGAGGAACTGGGACGCGCGGTACGTACGGCGTTCATCTGCGACTACCTCGCCGACGCGGACCTTCGGCGCGAGATCAACGACGGGCTCCAGGTCGTGGAGAACTGGAACTCCGCCAACCACGACCTGTTCTACGGCAAGGACGGCGACCTGACCGGCTCCGACAAGGAGTCCCAGGAGGTCTCCATGCTCGCCTTGCACCTGCTCCAGTCGGCGTTGGTGCACGTCAACACGCTGCTCCTCCAGGAGATCCTGAGCGAGGAGAAGTGGCAGAAGCGGCTCACCGACGCCGATCGGCGGGCGCTGTCCCCGCTGTTCTGGACCCACGTGAACCCCCTACGGTCGGTTCGAGCTGGACATGAACTCACACCTCGCCCTCGCCGCCGAGGCATCCCTGGTGCCCGGCCCCCGTAGGGCGTCCGACTCGCAGACCCCTCAACCTGCACCGCGCGGCATGACCAGGCCGGAAGCCTGAGCGCGGGGCGGAGCCGTCACACTCCCGCCTGGCACCCGGCGAGTACGGACCAAGAGCCTGCTGCAACGGCCCGGTGTGCATCTTTGACAGCCAGGCCCTGCGGGCTCACAGATCGTGCCGGCGGACGGCAACCACGGCGACGACTGCTGCGGCGAGGGGCCAAGCCGCGTACACGATCCACGACCCGCTGATGGTCGCCGGGTAGGGGGCTGATTCGAAGGGGTCGCCCATCTGCACCAGTCGTTCCCACGCACTGCGGGGCAGTGCGTGAAGGATGGCGGACGACCAGCGGTGGCGGTCGTTGAGGAGGAACGGCAGCAGCAGAAGGATTCCGGTGAACGTCACCAAGGTGGCTGCGGTGTGCCGGATGAGGGCGCCGAGTCCCATCCCGACGAGCGCGCACACCGGAGCGAGCAGCGCGGACGCCGCGACGGCGCGGAGCGCGCCGGGGTAGCCGAGGGACAGTCCGATGCCCCGACCGGACAGGATGGCCTGTGTCACGCCGAAAGAGGTTCCCGCGACGACCGCGCCGTAGACGAGCATGACTGCCGTCACGACGGCCATCTTGGCCGCTACGACCGATCGGCGGGCCGGTACTGCCGCGAAGGTCGTGCGGATCTGGCCGGTGCTGTACTCGCCGACGACCGTAAGCGCGCCGATGCTGCCGGTGGCGAGTATCAGGACCATGCAGGCGCCGATGGTGAAGGCGTCCCGCATGGCCCAGATGGGAACGAAGAGGGCTCGGATCCCTTCGTTGTAGGTCGGCCAGTTGTTGTAGTCCGCGACGGCCGCGCTGATGTTGATGGCGATGATGACCAGCGCGCTGACCCCGAACGCCCAGGAAATGGACCGCAGCGACCAGAGTTTGATCCACTCGGCGGCAAGGAGGTCCCGGAAGCGGGCGCCGGGCTCGGCGGCGCGCACGGCAGTCGAGACCCCCGTCTGCTGTGTGGTGGTCGAGGTCATCGGGATTCTCCTGCGAGGTATTCGACGCTGTCGGCAGTGAGTTCCATGAACGCCTCCTCCAGCGAGGCGGTGCGGGTGGCCAGCTCAAGGAGCACGATGCGGTGGTGGGCGGCGAGTTCCCCGATGAGGGCCGCGCTCAGGCCGGTCACGGTGAGCCATTCCTCTGCGTCGGTGACCGAGTCGTCCGGCTGTACCGAAGCACCCTCGGCTTCGAGCACGGCTGCCAGCGCGGTGGGGTCGGGCGTCCGCACGGTCACGCGCTGGCGGGTGCCGCGGGCCGCGAACTCCGCCACGCTCTCGTCGGCGATCAGCTCGCCCCGGCCGATGACGATCAGGTGCTCGGCGGTGTTCTGCATCTCGCTCATCAGGTGGCTGGAGACGAACACCGTGCGCCCCTCGGCCGCCAGCCGCCGGAACAGGCCGCGCACCCATCGCACGCCCTCCGGGTCCAGGCCGTTGACCGGCTCGTCGAACAGCAGCACCGGAGGGTCCCCGAGCAGAGCCGTGGCGATGCCGAGCCGCTGTTTCATGCCCAGGGAGAACCCGCCGATGCGGCGCCGGGCCGCAGGAGCCAGTCCTACCTCCTCAAGGACCTCGTCCACCCGGCGCCGCGGAATACCGTTGCTGCGGGCCAGGGCGGACAGATAGGCCACTGCGCTGCGACCGCCGTGGACATCATGGGCGTCGAGCAGGGCACCGGCGTGGCGCAGGCCGCGCGGATGGTCCCGGAACGGGTGACCGTCGATGGTGGCGGTGCCGCTGGTGGGTTCGGTCAGGCCGAGGAGCATCCGCAGTGTGGTGCTTTTGCCTGCACCGTTGGGGCCGAGGAACCCGGTGACGTGGCCGGGGCGCACGGTGAAGGTCAGGCCGTTGACGGCAGTGGCCTTGCCATATCGCTTGGTCAGTTCGTTGACTTCGATCACCCGGCCAACGGTGCCGGGGAGAGTGCCCGTCCGGCATCGGCCCGTCGGCTGCACTGGCGGGAGGGCTTGTATCCCATGGGCGTACGCCCACGGGCCAATGTTCCGCCGCTGGTCAGGCGATTACGATCGCCCCATGTCCGCCAAGCCGCGTCCCCTGCTGTCCTGGCACCTGCAGCCGGCCGCGCGGGTGGCTCTGGCCTGGTGTGGGGCGATCGCCTACCCGTTCGTGCTGTTCTTCGCGGCACGCGGCACGCCTTTCGACTCCCCCGGCTTGCCCTTCGTGTCGGCGGCCGCGGTCACGGTCCTGCCTCTCGGACTGCTGCGCCGCCGTCCGCTGCCGGCCCTGGCACTGATGCTTCTGGGTACGTACGTCACGGCGACGACGACGCCGTTCTGGCAGGTCGTGTATCTGCTGGTTCTGGCGAACGACCTCGCCGCCGGATACATGGTGGCCACCCGGCCTCGCCGCATCGCGGTCACCGCTGCCGTCACGACGCTCGGCGTACAGGTCGCCTTCGCCGCACGTCTTGGGACCGGGACGGACGGCTTCGCCCGCACGGTCGTGGTCCTCATCCTGGCCCTTGCCGCCGCCTGGATGACCGGCCATTCGGTTCGCGAACGCCGCGAGCACGCCGCGGCACTGCGCTCGCAGACCACCGCCCAGGCCGTCGCAGCCGAGCGGCTCCGGATCGCCCGTGAGCTGCACGACATGATCGCGCACAGCATCGGCGTCATCGCCATCCAGGCAGGCGTGGGCCGCCGGGTCATCGACACACAGCCGGACGAGGCCCGCAATGCACTGGCCACCATCGAAGACACCAGCAGGGAAACCCTCGCCGGGCTGCGGCGCACCCTGGGTGCACTGCGCCGCACCGAACCGGGCACCGGGGCGGAGGCCCCGCCGCGCGAGCCTGCCCCGGGACTGGCCGACCTAGACCGGCTGACCGCGTCAACGAAGGACGCGGGCGTCCATGCCGACGTGCGATGGCTCGGAGAACGACGGCCCCTACCGCCCGATATCGACCTGGCCGCCTTCCGGATCGTCCAGGAGGCCCTCACCAACGTCGTACGCCACGCGGACACCCCCGAATGCCGCGTCACCATCGGCTACCAAGACGGCGAACTGACCATCGAGGTCGCCGACGACGGCCGCGGCGGCCCCGCCTCCGGCACCGGATACGGCATCACCGGAATGCGGGAACGCGTCACCCTGCTGCGCGGCCAGTTCACCGCCGGGCCGCTACCCGAGGGCGGCTTTCGTGTGGCAGCCCGGCTCCCCCTCCCCGAAGGAGTGCACATCTCATGACGGTCCGCGTCGTGCTCGCCGACGACCAGCCATTGGTCCGCAGCGGTCTGCGCGTCCTGATGGCCGACGCCCCCGACATCGACGTCGTGGGAGAAGCCGGAACCGGCGCCGAAGCGGTCCAACTGGTCCGGGACACCAGGCCCGACGTGGCGGTGATGGACATCCGCATGCCAAGCATGGACGGCATTGAGGCCACCGGGCTGATCACAGCAGCCGCTGGAGCGACGCGCGTCCTTATCCTCACCACGTTCGACGACGACGAGTACATCTACGGCGCGCTCCGAGCGGGTGCGAGCGGATTCCTCGTCAAGGACATGGCACTGGACGACATCCTCGGGGCGATCCGCGTTGTCGCCGCCGGAGACGCCCTGATCGCCCCAAGCGTCACGCGCCGCCTCATCGCAGAGTTCGCCGCCCGCCCCGAACCAGCTCTGCATCCACGACCGGTCGGGAACATCACCGAGCGGGAGCGCGAGGTACTGTTCCTCGTCGGACGCGGCATGTCCAACAGCGAGATCGCCACCCACCTCTACATCAGCGTGGCCACGGCGAAGGCACACGTAGCGCGGCTACTCACCAAACTCGAAGCCCGCGACCGAGTCCAACTTGTCATCACCGCCTATGAGACGGGTTTGGTAACCCCACCTCGCTGAGTATCAAGCACCTCAGTCGCCGAAGCCCGCCAAAAGCGACGTAACACGAACTCTCAACTCTCATAAACGTTCCTTTGCGCGAGCAAGATCAACAATCGGACGCCGGACCCCGTTCGGCACCCGATCGGTTCTCGGAACCCGTTCTCACTCAAAAGTGGGACGGACCCCCTTCTGAGACTTGCATTGTGCGAAAATGCGGGCCCATGACGGCCCCTCAGCAGCCCTCGCCAACCGACCGGTCGGATGCGGACGACGTCGAATAGCACGCCTGTCCGAAGTGCGACGCCCAGCCCGGCTCGCCCTGCCGCTCGCGCGGCGGCGCGGTCGCCTCCGCCTACCACACCCGCCGCTTCACCATGGTGCCCCGGCTGAAGAAGGCGCTACGGGTACCGACCCCGGCCGACCGCGGACCGGGCCGGCCGTGGCGGCCGGGCACCCCGCCGCCCGCGCCGATCGACCCCCACCTGCCGAGCGCGTACATCCGCATCGGCTACGCCCGCTGCTCGACCCTCGGGCAGGAACTCGACTCCCAGCTCGACGCGCTCAGCAAGCACGGCATCCCGAGGGACAAGATCTTCAGCGAGAAGATCAGCACCCGCGTCCGGGTACGCACCCGGTTCGAGGAGGCGCTGCGGACCGCGCGGGAGGTCAAGGCGCACGCCCCGCACTGCCGGGTCAGCTTCACGGTGTACGAGATGAAGCGCCTCGGCCGGGACGCCGCCGAACTCACCGCGCTCGCCGACCACCTCACCGCCCACGGCCTGGTCCTGGAGATGCTCGCCGGACCCCTGGCCGGCATCTACGACCCCACCGGCCCCGGCAAGCTGCTGTTCGCGTTCTTCGCCGCGATGGCGGAGACCGAGCGGGAGAACATCCGCGAGTCGACCCTGGAGGGGCTCGACACCGCGGCCCGCAAGGGCAAGCACGGCGGCCGGCCCCCGGTCATCACCGACGACATGCTCCACACCGTGCTCCGGCGCCGGGCGCTCGGCGAGTCCGTCGAGCAGATCCAGCCCGACCTGTTCATCCCCACCGGCAAGCGCAAGGGACAGAACCCCTCGGTGGCCAGCATCTACCGGGCGCTCGCCGAACACGCCAAGCGCGAGGCATACCCCGAAGCCGTCGAGGCAGCCCACGCCGACTTCGCCGCCCTCCAGGCGGCCGGCGAACTCCCCGGGCCCCGCCTTGCTCTCCCTGACCGAGCGTCACTCTGATTACAGAGAGTTACTTGTCACTTCGCCGTAGCTTCGGGAGAACAGGGCCGTGAGTTGGCTTCGGGCACCATTGCTGTCGAAGGCCCAGACGTTGGTGGGCTGGTTGATGATGTCGGCTGCTGATGCGTGGACGAACCGCTCGGTGAGGAACAGCGGGCCGCGGGCGCGGCGGGCGATCAGGCGGGGGCAGGGGTCGGGCGGTGCCGGATTGCCAGTGGATCCCCTCTGTTGCCCTGCCCTTGGCGGTTATCTTCCCGCGCTTGTCCTGCGCGTACAGGTCCTACACGTTCAGGCACAGGACTTCATCGGCCCTTGCCGCGGCTTCGTAGAGCATCTTCCAGCACGCCCTCTCCCGCAGGGCGACGTCCAGGCGGCGCAGGGCGGCGATCTGGTTCTCGGTCAGGGTCTTGGTGCGGTCGGGCGGTGCTGGCCGCCGCTCGATGCCGATCGTCGGGGTCGACGTCGATCCGGCCAACACTGCCACCAGCCGATCGCCTCGCGTGCGATGGACAGCTCCCGGTTGACGGTGTCGGCGTCCATCTCGTCCGCCGGCGCCGCCACCAGTTCGGCCAGCACCTCCGGCAGCGCCGGGTCGTCGATCGCGGCGACGGGGATGACGGGCGGCTTCGCGCCCGGCAGGCCGACGCCGGTTCGCCGGCGAGCATCCACCCCCATGTCGTCAGCGAGATCCGGTAGATCCGCGCGGAGGACTTCGCAATGCCCGGGCACCCCCGGTAGGTTCCGGAAGCTCAACCCTTGCGGCGGGAGAGTCGTCATGCCGAACGGCATCGGACCCGCGAGTTCGACTCGAACCCGCGAACACGCCGCTTCCGGGCTCCGTGGACGGACAAAACGGGGAGCGGACTAGCCAAGAGGGCAGCGGTAGCGCAACTTGTTGAGAGAGGCGCCGCCTGTGGAGTCCTCCACGGCTGCGCCGTCTGCGCCCCAGCCGGCGGCTTCGTAGAAGCGCCGGGCACGTTCGTTGTCTTCCAGGACCCACAAGGTGGCCTGTGTGTAGCCGGCCTGTCCGATAGCCGCCAACGTGGCCAGCATCAGCTGCCTTCCGCTCCCTGTGCCCCAGACCTCGGGCATCGCGTAGAGCGTGCCGATTTCCGCGGTGACGGGGATGTCCTGAGACGGGCCGAAACTTGCGAATCCGACGATCCCGGCCTCGGTTTCGGCTACCAGTACCCCCGACGATGGCCACCGTGTTTCCGCGATCCGTGTCTTCCACTCGGACTCTTCGCGGCTTGGGTCCATTGCGTCGAGGTAGTGCTGGGGAACAAGACCGGGAAAGGCCGCCTGCCACGACCGCACGTAGACACCGGCGACCGCTGACGCGTCATCAGACCGTGCCTGTCGAATCTGCATGGCAGTCATTCTTCAAGTCCCGTCAGTCCGGGCCAAGTGCTTTTCCCGAAGGCGATGGTGCGTGCTCAGCTGTCTGTTCCAGCTCCAGGTGCCCGACTTCCCCGCGGATCGTGCCGTCCACCAGGCCCGCTGAAGGCCGCGCGAGCACGAAGCCGGCGAGTACATCGGTCTCGAACTGCGGGATGTCGCACAGTAGAGCAGGCCCTGGCAATCGCGCGGTACAAGACCGCGAAGTACTCGGTGGAGCGCCCCCTGCACATCGGAGCGGACCTGGCCGGTGGCAGCCCCCGACTGCGCGCAGAGTTGAGCGCGTAAGCCCTGCCGTGGGGGGAGGCGTTCCAGTTGTGGGACGACTTGCTGGGAACCTTCAGCGCCCCGGAGATCACCGGCAAGCCCGCTCTGGATGACATCCGGCGGGCAAACACACCGCACTGCTGGCACTGGCATGGCGGCACGCCACTCCGGCCGAGCGCCGCCCTATGAACGCTCTCATCGGCGACCGGGACATGGACGTGGAAGGCACGCTGGTCATCCGCGGCATCCTCACCGCCACGGGTGCCCGTGCCACGGTCGAGCGCCTGATCACCGCGCACCGCACGCAGGCAGACCTGGCCCTCGAACGTGCCGGACTCCCACTCGCCGTCGTCACGGCCCTGCGCGAACTGGCCACAACGGCGACCGCGAGGGCGGCATGACGCCGGCCTACCGCACTGGGAAGGAGGAGTGCTTAGCTGGCCGACCTGGCGCTCAAACTCACGCTGACCGGCGCGCATACCCCGATCCACCCCGACGGTGGGCAGGCGCCCGCGGGGCGGATCAGGTCGGTGGCCTGAGCGGCGCCCGGGTGCGGGGCCCGGACGCCGCTCAGGGGTCATTCGCTGGGGCAGACCGCCCTGATCGCCTGCAGGGTCGAGATGTTGTTCTGCAGCCCGTCGCCGGCCGCCAGGGCCGCGACGACGTCAGGGTGAGGGGGGTACTTCACGTTCATCTGTTCGTCGTTCTCGCGCACATCGGCCGCTGTCTTGGCGTCGAGGTCGTCCGCGTGCTGGTTGAGTTTGGACCGAATGTCCGCCTCGGACGCCTCCGTAGCAGCAGCCCTGAGCTCCGAGGTCAACTCCCGGGTCTCTTTGGCAAGTTCGTCATACGTACGCGTCTTGTCACCGGTGTCGTACGCCTCCAGCGCCGCGTACGCCGGTTCGCATCCCGCAGGCATGTCGTTCGCATTCGCCACCACGACCGCTGTGGTCGCCGCCACCACAACAGCGCCGGCAGCCACGGAGGCACCCGTCTTGGTGGAGACGGTGGCGAAGATCTTCCCGAAGAAACCGAGTGCCTTGCCGCTCTCGACCGCGGCCGCCCCGAGCGCCGGGGCGAGCAGTACCGCGGCTGCCGCGGTGGTGCCTGCCTTGTCTCCGTCAAGGAGGTCGCGGGTCAGCTTCTCGGCCCGGTCGTAGAACTTGATGTCCTTGCTCATCCCTCCCCGCGCGGCCGCCATCCGGCCCAACACGTACAGCTGTAGTGCCAGTTGACCGCGGCCCTCGGTCAGTGCCCGAGGACCGGCGATGCGCACGAACCGTGAGGTGAGCGCCCACTGCTCCTCTCGGACCAGCGCGCGGGCGATGGCCAGGAAGAGGTACGTGTCCGGCTCAGGGCCTGACGGTCCGTCCTGCTTCCCGAGTGCCGCAAGCAGCCCCTCCGCCGCGGTGGTCGCAGCGGCCGGAGCCCACCCCTGGCTGTGGACGGCTGCGGCGGCGTCCTCGGTGATCCAGTACGTCCCGGCGAAGTGCTTGACCAGGCGCCGGTCGTGCAACTCCGAAGCGGCGGTTCCGTCCTGTGGATCGCCAGTGACGGAAGCGATCCAGGCAGCAGGAAGCGCCGTGCCGAACGTCGCCAGCGCGACCAGTGCTCGACGCGCCGGCTCGCTCAGGTCGACGGCCAGGGCTTCCGCCTGGCGTCGTGGGCTCAGCTGCGCCGGATCGACGGGCGGCGGCTCGTCCCGCGGTTCGTCGGCCCCACGGGCACGCCGCTCCCACTGGGCGGAAGCCTTGATGAACCGGGCGTACTGGCATATCCGTTGAGGCGCGCCGCCCGACTCGTCCCATACATGGTCGAACTGCAGCTTCTGCAGCCCCGCCGGGCCGAGTGAGAGCCCCACTTCCGCGCTGAGCAGCTCGATGGCGGCGGTGCGGGACAGGGGCCGGACGAGATGGGTCGCGTCGGTGTCGGGCAGCGTCGCGTAGGGGGACGTGAACAGGAACGTGCAGCCAGGGAAGGTCTCAAGGAGTCGCGCCAGATCGTTCTGTGGCAATGCGCAGTCGACGACGGTGACGTGCGCACCGGAGAAGTCCGCGGTGGCCACGGCCGCACGCAGCTGCGTCTCGTCGATGTCCCGCAGGAAGTGCGTACCGAAGAACGCCCCAGCAAGCCGCCTGTACAGCGCCTGCAGCGAATCGTCCTCGTCCAGCCCGGCACGCGGGTACAGGACGTGGCCCCGAACTCTCTGGGCGGCCAGCTTCCGGTGCACCGCCGCGGCCACGGCCTTCTTCCCGACCCCCGGCTTCCCGTACAGCTGTACGCTGGAGCCGCCGCCGAGCTGCGCGACTACGTCGTCCACCAGTGTCCCCCGGCCGAACAGCTTGCTGCGGCCCGCGGAGGGCAGCGGCGGCGGCTGGTGCGGGGTGAGGTCACGGAGGTTGGTGATCTCGACGAGGGCTTTCCCGTCGTAGATGACGTTGATGGTGTGCGAGCCAGTGGTGACGATGCCCCTTACGTCGCCGTGCACGACGACTTTTGCGTCGCCGCCGTCGGTCCTGACCATCGGCTCGGCGGCGCTCGGTTCGTGCGTCGGGTGCGGGGGGATCACCGGCAGGTCCGGCACCTTGCCGTCGCCCGTCGCTGGCGCTGGACGTTCATCGCACCGTCTCCGGTCGAGACGATTCCGGTGACGTTCCCGCTCACCGCCACACTTCGGGCTCCGCTGCTCTGAGCATGTCCGGGCGCAGGGAGCAGCGCGGCGATCTCATCGACGAGCGCGGGGTCGGCCGCGAGGGCCCGCCTGATCTGCAGGCGCAATGCGGCCAGCGCGTCCGGGTCGTCGGGATCGGCGGCGAGGTCCGTCACGGCCCGGTCGATCGCGGCCGGATCGGCAGCGCGGCCCCGAATGCGGGCGAGCAACCGCTGGCCGAGCCGCAGGGTGGCTCCTGCTGCCTCGTCCTCGACCCGTCGCAGCACAGCAGCTCCGTACACGGCCACTGCCGCTCCCGCGGCCGGAACGATCTGACCCAGCATGAATTCGATGTCCGACACGTACACCCCCGTCTGATGGCGCGTCCACTGAGTTCTGATTGCGCCTGCACTGAGTGAAACTGAGTGAAGTTGTCCTGTGGAATCAATGGTGTTCACTAGTACAGCGCCTGGCGCGCCACCATGCCACTGAAACGCCCAACCACAGTGGAGCCACCGCCAACGCGAAGAACGCTCCTGCGCTCGGCTGCCTCAGTCGTCCGTTTGGCGGCGAGCAAGAGCGCAAGGCAGGCGTCGTGTTGGACACTGCGGCGCCATTGGATGTGCGTGGCAGACGCCTCAGCACACACCGCGTCGAGGGTGGCGTGGTAGGTGGCTGGTGCCTGAGCGATACCGCAGCGGCCGGCTTCCTCGGCCGTATGCGGGACTGGAAGACGTTCGGTGTAACTCCCGATCATGGAAGATGCATCGATGACCAGTGAGAACGTGTCCGGATCCGAGGCTGTCGAGCCCGTGGAGGCTGCGGGCAAAGGCTGTGGACGACCAGCTGATCGACGAGCTGGTGAGCCGGGCCCAGGCCGAGGGCCTGCAACTGACCGGCGATGGCGGCCTGCTGCAGCAGCTGACCAAGCGGCTGCTGGAGTCCGCCCTGGAGGGCGAGATCACCGACCACCTCGGCTATGACAAGCACGACCCGGTCGGCAAGAACGGTGGCAACTCCCGCAACGGCAAACGCTCCAAGACTGTCCTGACCGATGTCGGACCGGTGGAGATGACCGTGCCCCGCGACCGCGGCGGTTCCTTCGAACCGAAGATCGTCAAGAAGCGGCGGAAGCGCCTGACCGGCGTCGACGAGATGGTCATCTCCCTGGCGGCCAAGGGCCTGACCACCGGCGAGGTGCAGGCGCACCTGGCCGAGGTCTATGGCGCCGAGGTCTCCCGGCAGACCATCTCCACCATCACCGACAAGGTGCTGGAGGGCATGGCCGAATGGCACAGCCGTCCCCTCGACGCCGTCTATCCTGTGGTCTTCATCGATGCCATCCATGTGAAGATCCAGGACGGTACGGTTGCCAACCGGTCCGTCTGCGTGGCTCTGGCCGTGACCACCGACGGTCGCTTCACCCAGGCCTCACTCGTTGATCTTGCCGAAGGGGACGTGCACGCTGGGCGTGTTGCGGGAGGTTCCGGCGAGGTGGCTGACCTGGTCGTCGAAGAAGATGTGGGGCTTGAGCACTTGCATGATCGTGCTCTTGTCTATGCCGCCGAGGAAGAAGGCGTCGTTGACGGTCACGCCCCACCCCTTCAGGCTGCGCACCGCACGTTCGTGGGCCGGGGCGCTGCGGGCGGTGACAAGTGAGACGTGGACGCGGATCTTGTAGTCCGGGTGGTTGGTCCGCTGATCTTCTTCGCGCCGCTGGACCCGGTTGAGGCTGGCGAGGAAGTCCCGCAACGGGCCAGGATCGTGCGGCGTCGCGGCGTTCACGGTCTCGTGGGAACGGAAGCCTTCAATGCCGTCGCTCTGGAAGACCTGTTCAGAGGCGTCGTCGGCGAGGACTCCGTCGAAGTCGAAGGCGATCCGCAGGTCCTGGTCTTCGGTGTCGTCGGCTGCAGCGGGGCCGAGGACACGGCCTGCCGGGAGACCGAGAGCAACGGCCTCGCGGACGTCGGTCTCGTTCGCGGACAGGAACAGGGACATGTTCAGCGCCGGCATGAAGTGGTAGGGCGAGCGTCCCTGCATGAAGATGGCCCGGCTGATCGCCAGGCCGTGCGACTCGATGGACCGCATGACCCGCAGGCCGGTGTCAGGGTCGTTGCGGGACAAGACGATGACCTCCACCAGGGGGTCGTCGAGTGGGCTCAGATCGTTCAGGGACAGCAGCCTGCGGATGAAGGGGAAGGCGACCCCCGTGCTCAGCGTGTCGTCCAGATGCTCCTCCTGGTAGGCCCGATAAACCTCTTCGCCCTGCTCACGAAAGACAGCATCTGCCTCCGCCAGGTCGAACAGGGCGCTGGAGGCGATTCCAATGACCAGGCGATTGGCGAGTTCGTAG
This sequence comes from Streptomyces sp. NPDC006385, assembly GCF_040612485.1. Lineage (NCBI taxonomy): Bacteria > Bacillati > Actinomycetota > Actinomycetes > Kitasatosporales > Streptomycetaceae > Streptomyces > Streptomyces sp. NPDC006385. The sequence continues at coordinate 15,356 of NZ_JBEXQG010000053.1, read as the reverse complement.
GTGGGCACGGGCCTCTTCCTTCTCGCATCAATTCAAACAAGCGTTGCACATATGGCATTGGAATGCAGCAGATGCCGTTCCTCGCCCATACGCTCTCGATGACGTCTTTCCGGAGAGCTCCGGTCCGGGGGCGGCCTGGCGCTGGACGCGTGCGAGCATGACGACCGCCGGAGCTCGGCGGCTGGGCGCGGAGTGGTCGCCGTTACGGGCCTTTGAGGCACTCCGGAGTGCTGCCAGGGGTGGGCTGCCGATCCGTCCGCCGGTTGCACGATCTCACCGGGCCATCGCAGGCCAAGGCGCAAGGCAGGTACGGCGAGCGGTGTGGGCGCCTTCCACAGGCCCGCAACCGGTCTCTCACTGTGCGACGGCTGACGGGGGTGGGGTGCCCGGTTGCCCCCATCGGTGAACGCATCGCTTGTACTTACGGCCAGTGCCGCAGGGGCATGGGGCGTTGCGCTGCGGCGGCTGGCCGCCGCCGGCACAGCAGAGACGGTTCAGGCCCTGGACCTCCGCGGTCAGACCGATGTCATCCATGGCCCACTGCACGAGCGAAAGGCTGTCTTGCACCACGGTGGCGGCCAAGGCGAGGGCGTCGGCGGCGGCGTGGGCGACAGTCGGCTGCAGTGCGTATCCGGAGGCGGTGTTCAGGGGTCGGGAAAACTGGGGCACTCCAGTCCGCGTACGCAAAGGCGATGCGGCCGACCTGAAGGGTCGCGAGGCACCGCCCATCGGCACGCCGTATTACATGAACGGCGCCGGTACCCCTTGCCTTTCTCAGGTGTTCGGGAGGCGGACCGACTGTCGGTGCCGGAAGACGTTGCGCGGGTCCCAGTACGCCTTGGCTCGTTGCAGCCGTGGGTAGTTGCTCCCGTAGTAGAGCGTGTGCCAGGGCTGGCCCACACCCGGCGGGTTCAGGTCGGGGTCGCTGAGGTCCGCGTCGGGATAGTTGATGTAGCAGCCGTCGGTGTTGGGGTACGGCTCCTGCGCACGAGCGGTGCGCACCGTCGGCACGCCGCCGGTCTCTTCGTACATGTCATGGTAGAAGTCACGGATCCAGGCCAGGTGCGGCGCGGCGATGGCCGGGTCGGCCAGGGCGTCCTGGTAGTCGAACGCCCCGTCGTGGTTGGCGTCCTTTCCCCATGTCCAGTAGGTCTGGTACTGGAGCTTCAGGACGGAGGACCGCTGCGGAACGGCGGTTGCGGCGGAGTCGATGTCGTTGATGCGGCCGCCGTAGGAGTCGACCTGGAGCAGGGCTTGGTCGTTGGCGTAGCGCTGGTTGGTCAGGTGGCGGTGGATCGCCTGCAATTGACGTTCGGTGAAGTTGGCGGTGTGGTAGGCGGACTTGTACTTGCCGCACCGGCTGGGGCCGGAGTCGTTGAGGTTCTGGGTCGCGGTCAGCCAGGGCAGCCGGGTGGGGATGTGCAGTGAGTCGAGCGGGGGGTGCTCGCCCATCTGTACGTCCAGCCGAGACGGGGGGTAGTCCGCTTCGGGGGCGAGCCAGTCGAGGAAGAGTTTGAGGCGCTCGGCGGAGTCGTCCCGGGTGCCGTCGAGTTGCAGGATCAGGCCGACCTTGCCCGCGGCGTGGTTGTTCAGCTTCAGCAGGGTGAACAGGTCGCGGTAGTCGAAGGCGCGTTGGAAGTCGGGGCCGTCGCCGGTGCGCTCGTGTGCGAAGAACTGGCCGTATCGGCGCACGAGCGCGGTGAACTTCTCCGGCCGGTCCTTGAAGATCTTCCAGTCCCAGGCGAGGGTTTTCAGCAGCACCTGGGCCGGTGGCTCGGGAAGGCCGCGGAACCAGTACCGGGTCACCACGCCGAAGTTGCCACCTCCGCCACCGGTGTGCGCCCACCAAAGGTCCCGCAGCGCCGGCTCCGGGGAGTCCTTGCGAGCCACGGTCACCTCGGCGTGGGTCCGGTCGCGCACGGTGACGACTTCCACGGCGTACAGGTGGTCGACCGTCAGCCCGTGCAGGCGTGAGAGCAGGCCGAAACCGCCTCCGGAGATGTGCCCCCCGGCGCCGACGGAGTAGCACGAGCCGCCGGGCAGCGCGAGGCCGTGACACCGGTACAGCTGGGAGGCGGTGTGCCAGTTGCCGGCGCCTGCTTCGACGCAGTAGGCCTCCATCTCCGAGTCGTAGTAGACCCCGTTCATGGCACTGACGTCGATGATGACGGCGACATCGTCACCGCATACGAAGTCCTCGTAACAGTGCCCGCCGGAACGGACCGTGATACGGCCGGACGAGGGCGAGCCGCCGCGGGTCTGGCCTGCGAGATAGGTGTCGAGGGCGGCGACCACGTCACGGGTGCCGACGGCCACCACCACGTAATCCGGTGCGGCGATCCACCGCTGATTGAAACCCCGGCGCAGTGCCTCGTAGCGGGCGTCCCCCGGGCCGACTTCGGTCGGCCCGAGGCGCTCCGGGCGGGCGGAACTGGTGGGCATGGGCGGCACCTCCACGCAGATGACCAGCATCGATCACTCAAAGTTAGATTGCCGGCTTCTGTGGGATGCTCCGCCATTCGGGTGACCGTCGCAGCGTGATGGATCAAAGGGGGCCTCACTCCTGGCGCCGGAGCGCGCCGGAGCGCGCCGGAGCCCGCAGGAGCAGCAGCTGGTATGCCGCTGCGGCACCGTGTTGACGGCTGGCTCGCGCGAGCGCGTACCATGCGGCCGGCAGGCCCTGCCCCAAAAGGCGAGCCGCACGTCACCCGGCGGGTTCGATACGGATGACGGCGGCGGTGTCGAGGGTCTCGACGACCTCCAGGCTCATGGCGTCGTTGATGGTCGCGACGGTGCCTTCCTCACAGCTCAGCCCGATGCCGCCGCCCTGCGACGAAACGCCGCCGCCACCGGAACAGCCCGAAACTCCGTAGCCCGACCCCGTCAGCGGCGCAGCCATCTCGACCGTGCCGCCGGTGATCGCCGTCACCTCGATCGGCCCGAGGCCATATGTTTCCGGCACTGTCACGACGTCCCCCACGGCGACCTCGATCTCGCACGTACCGTCAGCGCACGGCCCGGCGGGCGCCGCCGACGTCGGCGGCGTGGCCGTCTCTGTGGGAGTCGGCGTGGGGTCGGACGCCGGTGACCCGGAACCGGACACGCTGGGCTCACGCTCGCCGAAGGACCCGTCTGAAGAGTCCGAGGAACACGACGTGAGAGCGGCGAACACAACAGCGACAACAACGGCGACGACGGCGGTGGATGACGTTCTACGCATCATGGTCGCCATGGAACCCCGCCTCAACCGGGACCCGTCCCGCCCCGGCTACGACCAGGTCGTCACCGAACTGCTGGAAGACTCCGCAGTCGATGGTCAGGGAGGCCCTCGGGGGGCGCCACTGGTCGCGCGCCAGTTCTTTTGTTGTCACCCTTGCTGTTCGGGGCCTTCCTCACGTCCAGGTGGTGGCACTCCTCGAACAGGCCGCCGTCGACGGCAGTCTGGAAGTCGGCCTCGGCCTTCGGCACCCACCGGGGTGTGAGTTATTGGCGGAAGCCCCTGACCTGCGAGAACCTGGCTCGTGTCGCGTGCGCTTCCGCGCTTACGTACGAGGTTTCCCGTCAGAACTTGCCCATGTGCTCGACAGTGCGGTGTCCCAGCTGCCGGCTGAACGTCGCGCAGAAGCCGGTGGAAAGTGGCGGCCAGCCCCAGAAGTCGAAAGCGAGGGCGCCCACCGCGAAACTTGAGTCCCACTGCCACTCGGTGACCGAGACCGAGGCGCCGCAGGTGGGGCAGGGGGCACTCCCGTCACCCGTTTCCTTCCAGGCGGCGATGCCGTCCCTGAACGGCTTCCAGACCTCCTCGTCCGCCTCGAACTCCTCGGGGTAGTTGATGATCACGATCTTGGTTGCGCAGCGCGGGCAGACGGCGTCCTCCGCTTCATCCGCCCCCTGACCGCCGACGTGGTAGTTGCGCCCGACAATGACGGCCACGGGGCCCGGCAACCAGCCCGGGTCTGATGAATCGGCAACGGCCTGTGCCCAGTTGGGGCCTGGCAGGTAGCCCTCGTCCACGGTCAGGCTGTACACCCCGTCGCTGGACAGCTCGCGCGTGATCAGTCCCTCGCCGATCATCCATGCAACCATCCGCTCCGCGAGCGGCCCGGCCTCCTCGTCGGCCACCTCGATGTCGACGATCCGTTCGAAGAAGTCACCCATCGTCCCCACCTCATGTCGTCATTCCGGGACACTGTTCCACCTCTCACTGACACCCACCCCGGCGTCGGTGAGGGAATCAGGGGCGGGAGGTGCTCGCACATCTCATGCCCCCCGCGATCGGAATTGCGTCACCTCACGAGCCGCATCTCATCGGTGCTCCGTCGTCGGGGGGGGAGGAGGGCTGGATCGATGTCACTGTGCGGTCCCGCTTCCCGTGATCCAAGGCCCGGCACGGGCCACAGCCCAAGCGGCTGGGCGCCAAGGGTACGGAGGGGGCCGACAGTCGGCCGCTCCCTTTTCCCGTTCCTTTTCCGTGACGCCCAGGAGCGCCCACCCCGGTGCTGGACTTGGGGTTGGGGCATCTCGTCATCGACTTCGGAGCGTCTGCGGGCCTCCAAGGCGACGGCGTCTGCAGTCAGAGCCCCGGCATGCTCTCTCGGGTGACGGGTGGGAGTGGCACATCGCACGGGCCCGCGCGAGGGATCAGCGGCTACCCGTGTCCCGGCACTCCGTTCCAGGCTGTCAGCGTCAGTGCTGGTCAGCGCCCGTTCCAGCGTCCCAGCGTCCCATAGTGGCCGCCTTGTGTGGTGGGCGGGACGGATGGCGGAACAAGCTGTGGTCGTCCAAGCAGTCCGCTGGACGACCCACTTTCGCACCATGGAGATTTCGATGCGTTCGCTCTTTGCCGCCCGCTCCGCCCGCCTCGCCCTGGCCGCAGCCGCGTCCGTGGCCCTCGCCGCCACTGCGACCGCCACCGCCGGCGCCACGACCGACAGCCGAGGCAACACCGTGCGAGCCTGCAAGACCAACGACCTGACCTTCAAGGTCAGCTCGAAGACGCAAGCGGGTGGCTACTACCTCATCACCGCGACGGCCAAGCCCGGCGTCACCTGCTACCTGAAGGGGGTCTTCCCCTCCGCGTCCTTCGGCTACACCCCCGACACCGAGGTGTCGCCGGCCCAGCATGCCGTCAGCGAAAACGTCACTCTCTCCCGCTCCACCGCCGCCTACGCCGGTATCAACCCCAAGACCACCAACAACGACTACGGCAAGCAGTTCGAACTGCTCCACCTGTCCATCGCAGGCGACGAGGCCAACACCATCACCCTCGACCTGCCCGGCACCGCCACGGTCGACAGGCCCATCGCCACCAACTGGCACGCCGACCCCGCCGACGCCGTCCCTTTCCCCAGCTGACCCAGGCGCCGGGCGGCGGCCGGACCCCGCTGGAAGGCCCGTATCCGCATCGCCCGCCGAGCCAGCCGGCGCAGGTGCCGGTTCTCAAGGTTCCCGTTCTTGATCTCACTGAAGGAGCAGTCAACATGGTCCACATCGCCAAGAAGATGATGACGGCCGGAGCGACACTCGTGGCGGCTGCGGGGCTGGTCACCACGACCGCGCCCACCGCACACGCCGAAGGCAGCTACAACATCCGGATCGACGCGATCACGACGGGGGTCATCGCGGACTACTGTCTGTTGACGACCACCAGCGGCAATGCTCGCGCCGCGTGCAGCGGGAACAAGTGGGGTGACACCACCTTCCGGCTGGGCGTGGTTCACAACACCGGAGACCGGGTGTGGCTGGACATCAATGTCGTGGGCGGTACCGACCGTAAGGGCATCGACCTGCAGGGCAAGCATTACCTTCAGGTGAGCGGACCCGTCTGGGCGCTCCAGGTCTGCGGTTGGAAGAGCCTCGCCTCACACGCCGCCGGCAACGAGGGGTGGAGCCTGCACGGCACCGACCGGTGCTTCGGGGCAGCCCCGCAGTGAGAGCCCCGGGCGCTTGAAGCACCGTCAAATGGTTGCTCAAGCGCCCGGCACCATCTGACACGCCGGCCCCGGAGACGTTGGCTGCTCCTCCGGGGCCGGCGCATGTCCGGTCGGGTCGGCAAGGAGGGGTGGAGTCTGCACGGATCAGCGCGGGGACGTCACGGCCGAGTGCCTGGGGTTGACTGGTGATCTGGCCGGCCAGGACCACGTATTCGCGGTCGACCGTGCCGCCGAGCTGACTCCGCGAAAACGCGACTGCTTCCGCTTCAAGGGCCGTGTCCGCCGCTTCGGCGTACCGGCGTAACGACGTAACGGCGTACAACTGCGCGCATGAGGAGGCAGGTAGCGCTCCGATGTGCGCTTTCAGGAACCAGAACTCCGCTCGGCCTCTGGTGTTGCGTCGGAGCCGGAGTGAGCTGGTGACGCCGCAGGTGGGCTTTCATCGGATTGATCGGCCTGAGCGGCAGAGGCGTGCTCAGCGGTTCGTTGGCGTCGGCGCGTGGCACGCCGGTCGGTGATGTCCCGGCAGACCGGCCAGAGGGCGGCGAAGACGAGGCACAGGCCCCCATGATCCTGATCACCCACACGCTTAGCACGTTCTTCAACGACTCGGTGAGTTGCCGACGCGTTCGGCGAGTTCCCCCACGGACATCTTCGGCTTGGCGAGCATGACGTCGATGTCGACGGTGATCGGTATCAGATCGCCTCATTCAGCTCGGCCTGCATCTGCGCCGCCTCGGCGTCGCGAACATCGGCTGGGCGGCGCGGGCCCTGCCATGGGCCTGCAAGGTCTCGGTGCCCCAGTCCTCGAACAGCTTGGGCAGCCCTTGGGTCGGGTGGAGTCGCGATCCCAATCCTCGGCCAGCGCGACCAGCTGCGAACTTGGTGGCGCCACGGGAAGACCACGGCGCACCAACCCCCGCCCCCGCCCGGCCCCGGCAGGCTCGCCCGTGGTGCGGGGACGACCCCCAGCCGCGGAAGAGGCTTTGGGCGCGCACCATGACGCCGTCGGCGGCCCACCCTCCCATGGTGCCGGTGCGCCCCGCCCCGCGCGTCCGCCTTCCGCTCGAGGCGTACGTAGGTCGCCCCGGTCGGCAGCCGCAGGACACCGCGGCCAATGGCACGGCCCGCGGGGACGACCTCGGCGGCCCGGCTTCTGTCGGGTCGCTGACCGGCGCGCCATACGCTGACTCCACAGCAAGGAAGGCCGCCTGCTGGTCAGGGAGCCTGGCCATCGCCATCGGCGGATGTCTCGCCGATGGCGATGGCTGACCCGCGACGGCATTACGCGGGCAGGGTCCGTACTGGCGGCTGGTGCTGGGACAGTCCGTCGTCGTGGCCGGAGCCCGGCAGAGGGGAACGGCTCACCCGGATCTTCGACTGGCCGTGGGGTCGCTGCTCCCAGTCCTCCATGAAACAGGCGTACAGGCCGTGCTTGCGGGCCAGAGCCAGGAGGGTCTCGGTGCGGTAGTAGAAGTCCTCCCGCAGCACCTGGTGTTCGGTACCTTCGGTGCGGTCGAAAGTGAAGTCGAAGAAGCCCTGGTCGGTCAGGACACGGCCGACGTTGGCGAGGCACTCCTCGATCACCTCCAGCGGCGAGTGGGAGAAGACGCTGTGCGCGTGCACGACGTCGAAGTGATCATCGGGGAGGAAGTCCAGCGTGAGATCGCCGGTGATGGTCAGGTGCGGCAGCTTGCCCTGCAGTCCGCGCTCGACGAGCGTCTTCTTGGCGGCGATCAGGATGTCCGGCGAGATGTCGATGCCGTAGTAGTTCCCCGGATCGAGGTAGTCGATGAAGCGCCAGCCGCCGCGTAGGTTGCCGCAGCCGATGTCGAGCATCCGGTTGCCGGGGCTCATCCCGTGCTCGATCAGGTAGTCGAACTGCATCTGGCCAAGGGCCAGCCAGCGCTCGTGGGTCTGGCTGCCGACCGCGGCCTCCGGGTTGCGGCGGGTGTCGCAGGCCATCACCGCACGGTAGTAGCCGACGTGGTCGGGATGCTTCCAGCGCAGCCAGGTGTCCCGTGCGGCACGGCGCAGATACGGGGCGACGCGGCCGGGATGGGTGAGGGCGTAGCCGACCTTGTGGGTGAGGGCGGAGCGGTTGTTCCGCAGCTTCTTCGGGGACTTCGCGTCCTGGGTCATGGCGGTGACCTCCGTAGGAGGGGCGTCCCCGGTGCGGGGAGCAGCCTCTGACAGGCGAAAACGTTAGGGGGACTGGCCGAGCTTTACCAGCACACTGGCTGCCCCCTGGGCCGCGGGCCAATGTAGTGGGCCGCGGCATGCGACACGCGCCACCACGCGAGCGACAGCCGCCCGAGGGCCGGGGCGGTCTTCCGGCCCACTTCGTGGTTGCGGATCGCCACGCACCTGCACAGCGCCAGCCGCCGGTCACCGAGCCACCACGCTCGAACAAGATTTCCCTAGGGCAGCCCACTTGCCCCTATCTGACGGGTATCACCCATAAGATAGCCAGAGTCACCATTCAGGCGGATGTGGACAGGAGCCGGAATCACGCCCCTGGCGGCTGAAAAGCAGACACGACACCGGCTGACAACGACTGCGCCGCGTCGTAGCGCTCGAGGCGGCGCGTCCAGGTCCGCCTGCAAGGGGGCCGCCAGAATGCCCACGTGTCGCCCGACGTCGGCGGCGGCCCAGCGCGGCCACGTTCCCGGTGATCGACGCACATGGGCAGACTCTCAGCAGTTGGTTCGGCCCTGGAGCCGTAGGTCGTGTCCGCAAGGTCAGGCAGGCAGACGGGCAGCGAGAGTTGCAGGCAGGCGAGGGTGACCCGGATGTGCAGTCGTCGACGTTCCGGGCGTTGATCGTGAAGGCCAGCGGGATGGCGCTCACCGTCGCACGAGGTGGATCTTCGACGTCAGCCCGCCGTGGGCTGCCGAGCGCCAGGGGACCGGCGGCAGAAGCGTTCGTAGATTTTCTTCCACGGCACATAGCGCTCGGGCAGATCCCGACAGGCCGCCCCGGTCGACAGCTGCCGCAGGATGTCGTTGACCACGTGGTCACGTGGCGGTGGAGTCAAAACGCACCAAACACTTTGCGGACACGGCCTGGGACGCGTGCGCCGACGGTTGCGTCATTTCCGTGGTTCGGGGGCGGAGATGATGGTCGCTGCCGCCACGCCCGCTTCCACGAACACGGAATCGCCGTCCGGCAGCCTGTCGAGTTCGTCCTGGGTGAGTTGTACGACGGGCAGATGGTGGTCGTAGAGTTCGGCGGCGACGATGGCACCCGTCACGATGATGGAGTCCGGCTGTGCCAGGACGATCGCTGCCGGGCCGACGCCGGAGCGTAGTTGTTCGGCGAGCACGGACGACGAGGAGGAGGATCCGCGTCCGGTGCGCATGACGAGCACTCGTCCTGTCACTCTCTGGCCCCGTTGGGGGTGGCGCTCATCGGTGATCGTACCCGTTTCAAGATTGGTGCCGCCCCAGAAGGACAAGGGTTCCAGCCGCAGGATGCTGCCTGTCGCTTCGCCCGGGTGCAGGCTTCGTCCTTGCAGCTCAACGCCACGTGTCATCGTCACGGACAACCTTTCCGCTCCGCGCCGACCGGACGCATTCGCTCAGGCTTCCGAACACCACGTCCACGCCTATGTTGCCTGGCGCGTAGTGCGCCCACTTCCCGGAGTTCGTCATCACGATGCGGGTGTTCGGGCTGAGGACCGGTGTGATGTACGTGCAGGTGTCGACGAGGATCTTCCCCCCGGCCTCGGTGATGGTCTTGGCATATCCCGCGGCCTCGGCTGCGGCCAGCACGAGACGGCTCGTGGATACCCACACGGTGACCTCGGGGTGGAACGGTTCGCCGTCGACGAGGAGGTCGGCGAGGGCGGCGAATTCGGTGAGCGAGAGGTGTGGTGTGCCCAGGCTGATCGCGTCGACCTCGTCCCCGGAGGCAGTGGTCAGCCGGTCGCGTGCCGCCCGGACCGTGGACGCGTCCAGCGTGACGGTCGGAACTCCTTGGGCATCAGCACCTTGCAGGGCACTGTCCAGAGTAGGTGCTTCGGGGGTTACGCCGACGACGTGGAAGAGGGCCACACCGCCTGAGGAGGCTGCGGTGGCTCCGAGGGCCTTGAGCGCGTCCTCACCCGGTACGAAGTCCTCCAGGCCGGTGAAGACGGGCACGGCTGTGGCGGCCAGTTCTCCGGCGAGGTAGCCGAGCACGGGGTAGAGCGCGTCGGTTGACCTGAGAGCGCCGGACAGCCCCGTGCAGTCGATGATCATCGTGGCCCGGCGGTTGGCGGTCAGGTGCAGGCCCGCCTCCGGGGCGAAACCGGTCACGGCGGCGGCGACGTCCAGGAAGTCGCCGTAGCGGTCGGTCCGGGCTCCGAGCACGGAGTTGCAGAAGACGATCGCGTTCGATTCCGCCCAGGCGACATGGCTACCCATCTGGGGGCGGTGCCCGATCTGGTAGGGAGCGCAGGTCCAGGTCGGGCGGGCGCCGAGGGCCTGGTAGCCGGCCATGAGCCGGCCGGCGGCAGTGGTCTCGTCGGCAGGTGTCCGTACCAGGCCAGGGTGGAGCAGGTCGAGAGAGCCGACGTTCAAGGTGGTCGGCACGCTCACCTTGCCGCCGCCGTCGACGACCCGATTGACGAAGTCGAGACCTGCCTGGCCGTGATAGAGGCAACCGTCCAAGTGCGCGGACTCGATGGGGACCAGGCGCTTCGCCCCGCGCAGGCGAGCCACCTTGGTGACGATGCGCATGCACATCGCGGCGGCCTCGCCCGCCTCTCCCGCAAGCAGGGAGTGGTGTTCGTCGGAGAGTTCGAGCGTCGGTGTGCTCATGGTGTCGATTCGTCCTTTGGACATGAGATAGGCGGCAGTGCCTCTCATGTGCCTTCAGGGGTCGCGCGAAGCGAGCATGCGAGCGGCTGCGGAGTGACACGGATTCGGGCACAGGCCTGCCATCCGGAGGCACTCTGGCAGGTCTGCCATTCGTCGGCGAGGGCCGCGACGATGTCCAGCCCGCGGCCGTACTCGCCGTCGTCGTTCGACCTTGAGGGGCGGTGCCCTCGCACGGAGCCGCTGTCGACGACCTCGATGTCGAGGACGTGTCCGTGCAACGAGAGCAGCACTTCGAGCTCAGCGTGCCCATGCATGGCGGAGTTGGCGGCTAGTTCACCGACGACGAGGAGCACCGAGTCGGCGTCGTCGTCCGCTATGGCCCACTGGGACAGCACGGCCGCGGTGAAGTGTCGGACGTCGCGGACCCTGCGCCCCTCGGCCGGCAGGGCGATGGCGGCGTGGCGCCCCGTCGCCGTCTCGGGGGTGAGCAGGGTACGGCGGCGGGAGAAGCACGCGGTGTCGCTTGCGCTGCGTGCGGGGAGTTCGCGGTGGGGCACGACCCGTGATGAGCTGCGCGGCTTGGTGATGGCTGGTGAGGGGATCATGGCGGCTTCCCTTGGGGCGAGCGGGGGCGGGGAACGGGGCGTCCGCCTGCGGGAGAGGGAAGCCCGACCAGTCCGAGGCTGCTGCAGTGACCCAGATTTAAGGTGTAACACCTCATATAGAGCGCCTTGCCTTCTGGTGGATTGTCCACCCCTGGACGCCCCCTGCCGGGCTGTCGGCTGTCGGCTGTCGGCGACATGCGCAGCCGGCGAGCTCATGGCGAGCTCATGGCAGGGGCCCCGGGCGTCGCACCACGTCACGGCCCTGCCGGATGCCACTCGCCGGGATGTGCGTCACGCCCGGTCGGCGGCAGCCGGAGAGGCCGTCGCGTCTCCGGCTGCCGTACGAACTCCGCTCAGCACCCGTGTCACTTGATCAGGCGCGGGTCACCGACCTCGGCGGCACTGGCCTGCAGGCCGTTGCGGGTGAGGATCTTCGCGATTTCGCCGCTGCTGCGCAGAGATGCGATGTCCTCGTTGATGGCCTTCACCAGGTCCTCGTGTCCCTTCGGCATGGGGAAGGTGGCCTGGGCGGCCTGAACCGAGGCGGCGACCTCGTCGAAGGGCTTGGCCTTCTCGACCTTCAGATTCTTGCCCTTGGTCGTGTACACGGCCGAGCCGTAGCTGTCGGCACACACATCAAGGCGGCCGGCCTGGACGTCCTGGTAGCAGTTCACGGGCGAGGCATAGGTCTTCAGGTTGCCGCCGAGGTAGTTCTTGAGTTCCGTGACCCAGAGGAAGCCTTCCGTCGTGCCGACCGTGAGCCCCTTGGACTTCAGGTCCGGAATGGAGCTCACGCCTTCCTCGGACACGAGCGCCATCTCGTCGAGGTAGAGCGGATCGGACAGGTCGAGCACCTTCGCCCGCGCCTCGGTGCGGTACCAGTCTCCGGCCGCCAGGTCAGCTCGTCCCGCCTGCGCGGTCGGAATGACCGCGGCGGCGCCGGCGGGCTTGACGGTCAGAGTGAGGCACTCCATCTTCGCGATCGCCTGGGCGATCTCCCCGTCGACGCCGGTGAGGTTGTTCCCCTGGATCTTGCTGAACGGCGGAAAGTCGAAGGCCGCCACGGTGAGCGTGCCCTTTTTCACCGTCTTGAACTCGTGCTTGGGCTTGCAGTCGGCACTGACGGCCGTCGGGGACGAACCACTGCCGCAGGCCGAGAGGGAGGCCGCTGCCAGGATCGTGACCGCGGCCATGGAGGCCGGGAACTTGATGTTCATTGTTTCTCCCTGGTGTTTCATACCCGGGCGAACGGCTTCGCGTTCTCGTCCCGAGGTTCTGTCGGGTCCCCCGGCTTGCTTGATCAAGTGACTGGGCGCTGGTGACGGTCGGCGCCCTGTGTGGGGTGCGTGCCGATGCCTTCGCCGGTGGTCGTCCTCGGTGTGGCCGAACCTCACCGTGCCGCGCAGGGCCGTGCGGGCGCCGCTCACCGCAGGCGGCTGTCGGCGCCTGACCGGTCCGCGGCCGGGAGCCGACAGCCGCATTCAGGTGTGCGGGGGTGTGCGGGGGTGGCGGTGCCTGGACACGCGATTCGCCTCCGGGGTCTCAGACGTGCCGGGCGAGGCGGCGCTCGACGCGCTCGGTCAGCCAGCTCGCGGGGATGGTGATGGCCAGGTACATGAGGCCCGCGAGGGAGAGGACGCTCAGGTACTTGAACGTGGCGGAGCCGACCTGGTAGGCGGCTTGCAGCAGCTCCGGAATCGCGATCGTGTACGCGAGGGAGGTGGCCTGGAAGATCAGGATGGCCAGCCCCAGGAGGGAGGGGATGGCGACTCGCAGCCCTTGGGGGATGACGATGAAGCGCAGTGTGGCGAAGCGACTCATGCCGAGGGCGCCCGACGCCTCCAACTGGCCTTGCGGAACGGACTGCAGACCACCGCGGATGATCTCGCTCGCGTAGGCGCCGGTCGTCAGGGCGAGGGCGAGCGTCGCGGAGACGAAGTTGGTCAGCGAGAGTCCCTGGCTGGGGAGACCGAAGTAGACGATCTGCAGCATCACCAGGGCCGGTGTGCCGCGTCCGATTTCCACGAGGCCGATGACCACGTAGCGGATCGGCCGAATCCGTGACGCCGAGCCGAGGGCGAGCAGGAGTCCGAGCGGCATGCCGAGCCCGAGACTGCCGGCCGACAGCTGAACGCTGGTCTTGAGTCCGTCCAGGAGCTGCGGGAAGGAGTTTCCCCAGTCGGTGAGGAAGGTCATCGGGCCACCCTTCGCTGCAGGCGCTGGTCGACGGAGCGGGCCAGTGCCGCACAGACCACCGACATGACGATGTAGACGACGGCGGCGGCCAGGAACGGCTTGATCGCGTCACTGGTCGAACGTGACTGCTCGTTGGCCCAGTAGAGAACCTCCGTGACACCGATCGTGAAGGCGACCGAGGAGTCCTTGAAGAGGCCGATGCCGTACGTGGCCGTGGCCGGCACGGAGATGCGCAGGACCTGTGGCGCGATGATCTTGCGGACGATCGATGAGGTGCTCATGCCCAGGGCTCTGGCCGCCTCCCACTGCCCGTGGTGCACCGCGGCGAGCCCGCCGCGGTAGATCTCGGCCATGTAGGCGCACGAGATCAGTCCGAAACCGATGATCGCCGCCTGAAGCGGTTCGATCTGCGGCAGTGAGTTGCCCAGGCCGAAGTAGATGATGAACAGCCACACCAGCGGCGGGATGCCCCGGAGAATCTCGATCAGGGAGCGGGACACCATGCGCAGCAGCGGGCGCTTCGAGGTCCGGGCCGCGACGAACGGGAGGCCGCCGACGATGCCGATCCCGAGGCTCGCCCCGGTCAGCAGCAACGTCATCGGCACCCCTTTGAGCACCGTGAGAAGGACGTCAGACCCCATCGCGATCCACCGCCCTGAGGAACTGCCGGGTGCGCGCATGCGTGGGCGCCGCGAAGATGTCGGTCGGCTTGCCCTCTTCGAGGATGGCCCCGTCGGCCATGACGACGAGATGGTCGGAGACGTCCCGCGCGAACTCCATCTCGTGGGTGACCACGACCATGGTCATGCCCTCGTCCGCGAGCTCCCGCATCACCGTCAGCACCTCGAGCCCCAGCTCCGGGTCCAGCGCCGAGGTGGGCTCGTCGAAGAGCATCACCTCAGGGTCGAGCGCGAGGGCCCGCGCGATGGCGATGCGCTGCTGCTGCCCGCCTGAACACCGGTTCGGATACTGCTGGGCCTTGTCCGCCAGCCCGACGCGCTCCAGCAGGGTGAGAGCTCGCTTGCGGGCTTCCTCCGAACTGCGTCCGAGCACCTGCTCCTGCGGCAGCGTAATGTTGCGCAGTACAGTCAGGTGTGGGAAGAGGTTGAACGACTGGAAGACCATGCCGACGACACTGCGCAGCTTCGCGAGGTCCTTGGCCCTGATCTGACTGCCGGCGTCGATGCTGGTGCCGGCAACCCGGATCTTGCCGCTGTCAGGCTGTTCCAGCAGGTTGACGCAGCGCAGCAGCGTGCTCTTCCCCGCACCACTCGGACCGATGATGGCAGCGACCTCGCCCTGGGCCACGGTCATCGACACGTTGTCGACCACGGTGTGGTCACCGAATTTCTTCACGACGTTTTCGAGCTCGATGACCTTTTTCTTGCTGGCCAATGTCTTCTCTCCGATTCGGGCCATCCGGCGATCGGGTGACCAGCCCGGCGCTGTGCGGGCTTGGCGATCAGGCCGGAAACCATCTCGGGCCTGAGGTGTGATACCTCACTGAAGCGGCAGCGTCTGCGGCTGTCAAGAGGTCGGAGTTCGAATCAATCAACCCGTGAGCTTCGCCCGCATGGCCGGCTCGCCCGAGAGCCGACATGACGCTCGGCGTCGGCGGCCTGCAAAAAAGGCCCCGCGGCGAGGAGACCGGGAAACCGGGAATGCGGCGGCGACAGTCGCCGACCGGTTCAGCTGCCGCCTTCCTTCTGACCGGCCCAGATGCCCCGGCTGTGGGCGAGGTGCTTGCGCATCAGCTCGGCGGCCAGCTCCCCGTCCCCGGATTCGATGGCGTCCACGATGGCGATGTGCTCCTCGCCGGA
>NZ_JBEXQG010000052.1:0-63456 GCF_040612485.1 Streptomyces sp. NPDC006385 | reverse complement strand
CCGGCCCGGCGGAGGTCAGCCCAGGTTCGGGATACGCCAGTCGATCGGCTCGTGGCCCTGCCGGGCCACCGCCTCGTTGATCTGCGTGAACGGGCGGGAGCCGAAGAACTTCTTCGCCGACAGCGGCGAGGGATGCGCTCCCTTGACCACCACGTGCCGCGTCTCGTCGATGAGCGGGAGCTTCTTCTGGGCGTAGTTGCCCCACAGCACGAACACCGCCGGGTCGGGTCGGTCCGCCACGGCCCGGATGACCGCGTCGGTGAACTTCTCCCAGCCCTTGCCCTTGTGCGAGTTCGCCTCGCCGCCTCGGACCGTCAGCACGGCGTTGAGCAGCAGGACGCCCTGCTGGGCCCAGGGCATCAGATAGCCGTTGTCGGGGACGGGGAGGCCGAGCTCCTCCTGCATCTCCTTGTAGATGTTGCGCAGGGAGGGCGGCGTCCGCACTCCGGGGCGGACCGAGAAGCACAGGCCGTGCCCCTGACCCTCGCCGTGGTACGGGTCCTGACCGAGGATCAGGACCTTGACCTTCTCGTACGGCGTCGCGTCCAGGGCCGCGAAGACCTCCTCGCGCGGCGGGTGGACGGGACCCTTCGCCCGCTCCTCCTCGACGAACTCCGTCAGCTCCTTGAAGTAGGGCTGCTGCAGTTCGTCGCCCAGAACCCCGCGCCAGGACTCGGGCAGCATGGCGATGTCGGTCACGTCAACTTCCTTACGATGTGCGGCAGACGATGTGCGGTCCACGACCAGAGGTCGCTTCCAGGCTTCAGAACCTACAGGCGACCACTGACAATCGCCCCGCGGACCGCACATCCCGGCAGGCCGCCCCGGAGGGCGTGCCTACCAGCTGGTCTTCCGGTACAGCTCGCCCACCATCATGATCGTCGACGGGTCCAGGGCCCGCTCCGCGCCGGAGACGTCCTCGCTCGCGGCGACGTACTGCCGGCCCTGCCACAGCGGCAGCAGGCGCGCGTCGTTGACGAGGATGCGCTGGGCCTCCTCGAAGTCCTTGACCACGTCGGCCCGGTCGCTCTGGGCACGGGAGTTGGGCAGCAGGGTCTCGGTGATCTTGGGCGTCACATAGGGCGTGCCGAGCGCGTTCCGCTCACCGACGAACGGCGCGATGAAGTTGTCCGCGTCCGGGAAGTCGGGGAACCAGCCACGCCCGAACACCGGGTACTCGCCCTTCAGGTAGCCGGCGACGTACGTCTTCCAGGGGCGGCTCTTGAGGGTGATCTCGAAGAGACCGGACTCTTCGAGCTGGGTCTTCAGCTCCTCGAACTCCGCCTTGGTGGCGGAGCCGTAGCGGTCGGTGGTGTACCAGAAGGTGAGCGGGACGGGGGCCGTGATGCCCGCCTCCGCGAGGATCTCGCGGGCCTTGCTCACGCTGGGGTCGCCGTAGTCGTCGAAGAAGCCCGTGGTGTGCCCGGTCAGGCCCTTGGGGACCATGGAGTACAGCGGCTCGACGGTGTCCTTGTAGACCTTGTGGGCGATCGCCGGGCGGTCGATGACCTGGGCGATGGCCCTGCGCACGGCCGACTTGCCGGCCATGGGGTCCTTCGGGTTGAAGACCAGGTAGTTGATCTCGGTGCCGGACCCCTCGATCAGCTGGAGTTGATCGTCGTCGTCGGCCTGGATGTCGACGATGTCGTCGGCGGCCAGGCCGCGGATGGCGACGTCGACCTCCTTGTCGCGCAGCGCGGCGACCATGGTGGGCGAGTCCTGGAAGTAGCGGATGGTCACCGCGTCGTTCTTGCGCTCCGCGTAGCCCTTGTAGTCGCCGTACTTGACGAGTTCGGCCTGCTTGCCCTCGTCGTAGGACTCGAGGGTGTACGGCCCTGACCCGACGACGGTGCCGTCCTCGCGCAGCCTGTCGGCCGGGTACTCCTCGGGGTCGACGATGGACATCGCGGGCGTGGCGAGCACGAACGGGAAGGTCGCGTCGGCCCTGTTGAGGTGGAAGACGACCTCGCGGTCGTTCAGCACCTGAACCCGTTCGAGGCTGCCGAGCAGACCGGCGGGGCCGCCGTTGACGTTGATCTTCCGGATCCGGTCGATCGAGTGCTTGACCGCCTTCGCGTCGAGGGCGTTCCCGTCGGAGAACTTCAGGCCCTCGCGCAGCTCGCACTTGTACTTCGTGTTCGAGCTGTCGGTGAACTCGCAGCTCTCGGCGGCGTCGGGCTCGGGTGCGGTCGAGCCGGAGGGGTAGCTGAGCAGCGTCTGGTAGATGTTCCGGAACAGTTCCCAGGAGCTGTCCCAGGTCGCGGCGGGATCAAGGGCGCTGGGGGCGGCCGTCGTCCCCACGACGATCGGGCCGTCCTCCTCCGTCGAATCGGACGAGAGGACGCCGCATCCCGCCACCAGGGACGATATGGACGCGATGGCCGCCACCTGCCGCAGGCGTCGGATCCGGTTGAACACGCGCACGCTCCTCGATCTGCCATACCAAGGGTCGGCAAAACATACCGCAGTGTTCCGGCCGGTTGACCTCCCGTCTCAGGAGCACTTGTTCGACTCGGCGGTGACAGCGTTGTCAAGGGCCGTTGATCTCCCGAAACGCCGACACGGGCGCCGCCGTGTCCAGCGGCGCCCGTGTCGAGGTCCCGTGCGTCAGCCGACGCCGGCGTTGAGGAAGATGCCGCCGTCGACCACGAGCGTCTGCCCGGTGACCCAGTCGGACTGGTCCGAGGTGAGGAACGCGGCGGCGCCGCCGATGTCGGACGGCACGCCGAGCCGGCCCAGCGGGTAGGCCGCGGCGGCCTCCGCCTCCCGGCCCTCGTAGAGGGCCTGTGCGAACTTGGTCTTCACCACGGCCGGGGCGATCGCGTTGACCCGCACCTTGGGCGCGAACTCGTGCGCGAGCTGCTGGGTGAGGTTGATCAGCGCGGCCTTGCTGACGCCGTAGGCGGCGATGAACGGCGAGGGCGCGATGCCCGCGACGGAGGCGATGTTGACGATGGCGCCGCCGTTGTCGTTCTGCCAGGCGTGCCAGGTCTTCTGCGCGAAGCCCAGCGCCGAGATCACGTTGGTCTCGAAGACCTTGCGCGCGACACCCAGGTCGAGGTCGGCGATCGGCCCGAAGACCGGGTTCGTACCGGCGTTGTTGACCAGGAAGTCGACCCGGCCGAAGGCCTCCATGGCGCGTTCGACGGCGAGGGCCTGGTGGGCCTCGTCGTGCGCCTTGCCGGCCACGTACACGGCGCGGTCGGCGCCGAGCCGCTCGACGGCCTCCTTGAGGGCGTCCTCGCCCCGGCCGGTGAGGACGACGCGGTCGCCGCGGGCGACGAGCGCCTCGGCGACGCCGTAGCCGATGCCGCGGCTGGCGCCCGTGACGAGGGCGACCTTGCCGGAAAGTGCGGGCAGTTCAGTCATGTCCGTGTCTCCCAGGTCCTAGTCGAGCGGTCCGCCGGCGACGTACAGCACCTGGCCGGAGACGAAGCCGGCCGCCTCGCCGGTGAAGAAGGCGATCGCGTTGGCGATGTCGTCCGGTTCGCCGACACGCGCCACCGGGATCTGGGTGGCGGCAGCGGCCTTGAAGTCCTCGAAGCCCATGCCGACGCGCTCGGCGGTGGCCTTGGTCATCTCGGTGGCGATGAAGCCGGGGGCGACGGCGTTGGCGGTGACGCCGAACTTGCCGAGCTCCTTGGCGAGGGTCTTGGTGAAGCCCTGCAGACCGGCCTTGGCGGCGGAGTAGTTGACCTGGCCGCGGTTGCCCAGCGCGGAGGACGAGGAGAGGTTGACGATGCGGCCGAAGCCCGCGTCCACCATGTGCTTCTGGCAGGCCTTGGACATCAGGAAGGCGCCGCGCAGGTGCACGTTCATGACGGAGTCCCAGTCGGCGACGCTCATCTTGAACAGCAGGTTGTCGCGCAGCACACCCGCGTTGTTGACCAGGATCGTCGGGGGGCCGAGCTCCTCGGCGATCCGGGCGACGGCCGCCTCGACCTGGGCCTCGTCGGAGACGTCGCAGCCGACCGCGATCGCCTTGCCGCCGGCCGCGGTGATCTTCTCCACGGTGTCCTTGCAGGCGGCCTCGTCGAGGTCGATCACGGCGACCGCTCGGCCTTCGGCGGCCAGTCGTACGGCGGTGGCGGCGCCGATGCCGCGCGCTGCGCCGGTGACCACGGCGACCCGCTGCTCAGTGGTGGACATTGCTGGTTCTCCTCGCCCTCGAGATGCGGCTCATGCGGCACGCCCGATGGTGAGCGACCGCTTAGTACCTTCAGCAGACGTGACGCTAGAAGCCCTGGCACCCGGTGTCAACGGCCGACCGGCCGCGTGTGATCGATTCCCCGGACGAGCGACGCGAACCGGGCACACCCACCCAGGGTCCTCGCCCGCCGCCGCCCCGCCGTGAGCACCCGAACGGCCTACGGCTGCGCGCCGTGGAGCGAGGGGGCCCCTAGCGTCGAAGCGCGAGGTCAGAGATGGCTGGAAAGGAGGCGCGCCATGCGCCGTCGCACCGGTGCCGTCGGCATGTTGTTCGCGCTCGCCGCGACAGTGCCGTTCGCCGAACCCGCTCACGCCCAGGACAACAGCGACTGCCGCGACTTCACCTACCAGGAGGACGCGCAGGCCCACTACAACGCGGACCCGAGGGATCCCGACCGGCTCGACGAGGATCAGGGGCCGGACGACGGCATCGCCTGCGAGGGGCTGCCCCGTCGTGGCGGCCGAGGCGGGAACGGTGACGGGGGCGACCGAGGCGGGGACGGCGACGAGGGCCACATCTCCTCCACCAGCCGGCCAAAGATGCCCATGACTCCGATGGCCCCCGCGACTCCCGCCACCGTCACCCCGACCCGGGGCACGCGGGGCGGGCTGGGCGGCGCTTCCCCGTCCGGGCCGAGCGGCTGGGACGTCGCCATCGGCCTGACCTTCGTGACGGGCTCCGCGCTCACGGCCGGTTACCTGGTGAAACGCCGCCGGACCTGAGGCCCGGCGGGGGCGTTGCGCCGTCGAGGGGGCGGTCACCGCACCAGCAGGTCCAGCAGGCGCTCCGTCTCGGCCGCCGGATCGGCGGTGAGTCCCGTGTGCACCGGCCCCGGCTGCACGACCGTGGACCTGGGCGCGATCAGCCAGCGGAAGCGGCGTCCGGCGTCGTCGCCCGCGGCCTGGCCCGCCGCCTCGCCACCGGCGCAGACCCCCTCCACGGCGCGCAGCGCGGCCCGTACGCCGGCCACGTCCGCCTGCGGGTCGAGGGCCAGCAGCCGGGCCTCGTCCAGGTGGGTGCGCGCCCCGACGAAGGTCTTGGCGCGGCAGTACACGAGCACGCCGGCATTGATGCACTCGCCGCGCTCGACACGGGGTACGACGCGCAGGAGGGCGTACTCGAAGACGTGCCGGTCGCCGCCCTGGCCCGCCTTGATGAAGTGGCGGTCGCTCACTTGGCCCCCTCGATTCCGTCGATGCGCTCATGGACGGCGGCCGCCCGCGCCAGCAGCGGTCGCGCGTAGGCCCGCCGCAGGTCATCCGCGCTGTCGAAGCCGGGCTCGGCGGCCAGCCAGGCGTCCGGGATCTCAGCGGTGACCTCGGCGAGGAGGTCCTCGGTGACGAGGGGGGCCAGCTCGGCGGCGGCGCCCGCGACGTCCGGCGCGAAGGGGCGCAGGACATGGTCGGAGGCGTCGTAGGGGCGCGCGGCGGACGCCTCGGCGGCGGGCCAGTTGTGCTGCCAGATCATCGTCGCGCCATGGTCGATGAGCCACAACTCCCCTTGCCACATCAGCAGGTTGGGGTTGCGCCAGGACCGGTCGACGTTGTTCACCAGCGCGTCGAACCACACGATCCGCCCGGCTTCCGCGCGGCTCACCGAGAAGGCGAGGGGGTCGAAGCCGAGCGCGCCGGAGAGGAAGTCCATACCGAGGTTGGCGCCGCCGCTGGACCTGAGCAACTCCTGCACTTCCTGGTCGGGTTCGCCGAGCCCCAGCACCGGGTCGAGCTCCACCGTCGCCAGCCGGGGCACGCGCAGGCCCAGCCGCCGGGCGAGTTCACCGCAGACGACCTCGGCGACCAGCGTCTTGCGGCCCTGTCCGGCGCCGGTGAGCTTCATGACGTACGTCCCGAAGTCGTCCGCCTCGACGAGACCCGGCAGCGAGCCACCCTCGTGCAGGGGCGCGATATAGCGGGTCGCGGTGACCATTTTCAACACTTCCCAGGCCGTCCATCTCTTCAGCCTTGCAATCCACGGCAGACTTGGGAGGGGTGGAACAGCGGGAATCACCGGTCAACGAGCCAGGGGAGAATCTGGGGAGTTTCGGCCGGCAGGCCGATCTCCCCGCTCCCCAAGCAGTCCGTCGATGGCGGTGCGCCCCTCGCTTCCAGCCTCCGGCATGAAGTGAGCATAGTAACCGAGGGTGATCACGGGCGAGGAGTGCCCGAGCCACCGCGCCGAGGTCACGACCGACTCTCCGGCCTCCGGCATGATCGAGGCATCGAGGCATAGGTGTGCCTCAGCACGTGGAATCCGTCCTTCGTGCCCGCCGCCCACTGCCAGGGGTTCGCTCCCTCGGCGCGCGGTGGGACAATGCCGGCCTCGACCAACGCCAGCTTCCAGGTGTAGGTGTTCCACGTGTTCACCGCGACGCCCCACGGAAGCTCCACTCCCCCCGGCGGGAACGCTTCGACGTGGCGCTTCAACTCATCGGCCACCGAAGAGGGCATGCCGACGGTACGCGCCTTCTTCCCCTTCGGCAGGGCGAAGTACAGCCTTCCACAGATCGCCTGGATGGCGCCGGACATGGAGGACGCCTCGCGCGTAGTCGATGTCCTTCGGGCTCAGCCCGAACACCTCGCCCTGACGGAGCCCGCATCCCAGGCCGACTACGACGGCTGTCCGCAATCAGAGTGGATCACTGGCCGGACATGCTGCGCTGAACACCGCCGTCGAGCAGCTGCGGCCCTGCCCGCCGACCGGCGCGAGTGCGACGTCCTGGATGACGATGTGGCGCGGCTTCCCGGCCGCGTCACGCGAACTCGAACTGCCTGGGCCGCTACAGCTTCCGCGCCACCGTCCCGGCGGGCGGGGCCTGCGCGGGCTGCGCGACCCGGACGCCACCGGACTCGATGACGCGGACGGTGCCGAGGACTGACCGCGAACGCCGGGACGGCCGTCCGCCCGCCTCCACCGAGCGTTTTCGCGACTCAACATGGCACCGCGGGCGGTCGCCCTTGCGGGGCCTGGTGGGGTCAACCGGTCAGGGCGGCGAGGGTGGCGTCGAGGTCGGTGGCTGTGGGCTGGTTGTGGGGGAGTTTGGCGAGGATCTTGGCCATGCCGCAGGTGTTGGTGAGGGCAGAGAAGACCAGGCCGCCGGCGACGCCCGCGGACAGCCAGCGGGCCGCGCTCCAGCGCTGTCCGGCGAGCAGCCCGGTCAGGACGAGTGATCCGGCGGCGAGGCGGACCTGGCGGTCCATGGCCCAGGGGGTGCGGGTGCCGGCGGGGCGGTGGGTGTCGTGGCCCAGCTGGGTCCAGGCGGTGGTGCCGCCGGTGAGGGTGGCGGCGGTGATGCCCTGCTCGGCCAGGCGCCGGCAGGCGCTCGCGGAGCGGGCGCCGGAGGCGCACACGACGAGGAGGTCGCCGCGGGCGGCGGCGGTCTTCAGGGCAGGCATGGCCACGTCGAGGTGGTCGAGGGGGATGTTGTGGGCGCCGGGCAGGTGGCCGGAGGCGTATTCGCCGGGGGTGCGCACGTCGATGACGGTCAGCTCGTTCAGGCGGGCGTTGGCCTGGTCGGCGGTGAGGGCGGTGGTGGGTGCCACGGGGGATTGTCCTTCGCTCGGTTGCGGTCACCCCTTCGGTAGGATACCCAAGGGGGTATCTCGAAGGAGAGGAGTGTGGGTTGTGGAACTGGCGATGGCGGCTGAGGAACTGAAGACGGTGGTCAACCGGCTGCGCCGGGCGCAGGGCCAGATCGCCGGTGTGATCAAGATGATTGAGGAGGGGCGGGACTGCGAGGACGTGGTCACACAGCTCGCGGCAGCCTCCCGGGCGTTGGACAAGGCGGGTTTCGCGATCATCGCCACGGGGTTGCAGCACTGCCTGACCGATGCGGACATGGCCGCTTCCGGTGACCGGGAGCAGATGCGGGCCCGGCTGGAGAAGCTGTTCCTTTCTCTGGCCTGAGGCCGTGTCGCCGCCGGCGTCTGATCGCCCGCCCGGTGTGTCAGGTGAGGGCGTCGATGAACATGAAGGCGGCCACGGCCAGCAGCACGATGGCGAAGATACGCTGCAACAGGGTGCCGGTGACCTTGGCGGCCAGGCGTTTGCCGTCCCAGGCGCCGAGGATCGCGGCCGCGGTGAACGGGCCGATGACCGCCCAGTCGATGCCGGCGGTGGTGGCGCCGCGGGTGGCCAGTGAGGCCATGGAGTTCGCCGAGATGACCAACAGGCTGGTGCCGACGGCGGCCTGCATCTCGAAGGCCAGCACGGTGACCAGGGCGGGCACGGCGAGGAAGCCTCCGCCGACACCGAGCAGCCCGGTCAGCGCCCCCAGTCCCGCGCCGGTCCCGGCGGCCTTCGCCGGTTGCACCACAGGCATCTGACCGGTGCCCGTCTCGCTGGGACGCAGCATCTTCACGGCGGCGAGGGCAGCGAATGCGGCGAATGCGGCGGTCAGTACGGGTTGCGGCACGCGGGAGGCGGCGGCTCCGGCCGCGGCGGCGGGCAGGAGTCCGGCCGCGGCGAACAGGGCGCCGGCCTTCCAGCGGACGTTGCCGGTGCGGGCGTGGGCGTACAGGGCGGTGAGCGAGGTGGCGGTGACGATGATCAGGCTGGCGGTGGTGGCGGCGGCCGAGGTGAAGCCGAGCAGGTAGATCAGCGCGGGCACCGCCAGGACGCTGCCGCCCCCGCCGAGCGCGCCGAGCGCGAGTCCGACCACGGCTCCTGCGATCAGGGCCAGGATCAGCGCGCTCACGCTATGACACCGCCGCCGCCCTGGCCGGTGACCGGCAGGCCCTCACGCGCCCAGGCGGTCATGCCGCCGGTGACGTCGGTGGCCTCGATGCCGCGGCCGGCCAGGAGCTTGGCGGCCTGCTGGGAGCGGTGACCGGAGCGGCAGATCGCCACCACCGGCTTGCTCTGCGCGCGGGCTGGGAGCGATGCCCCGGCCATCAGGCGGGACAGCGGCAGGTGCAGCGCGTCGGGCGCGTGCCCGGCTGTCCATTCCGGTGTTTCGCGGACGTCCAGCAGCACGGCCTGGCCGTCGCTGGTGCGCTGGTGGGCCTGCTTCGGGGTGAGGCGGCGGGGGCCGCGGCGGAGAAGCGAGAACATCGTCTGATCACTTTCATGCAGGTGGTGCGGGCAGGGCGTGTCAGTCGGTGCCGTCGGTGCGGGTGAGGGTCAGTCCCGCCTCGGTGGCGGCGTCGAAGCCGTCGTCGACGGCGACCACGTCACGGCCGGCGGCATCGAGCAGGGAGGCGGCGATCGCCGCGCGCATCCCGCCGGCGCAGTGCACCCACACCACCCCGTCCGGCACCTCACTGATGCGGCCGTGCAGCTCGTGGATCGGGATGTGGACCGAGCCGTCGATGTAGCCGCCCGCGCGCTCCGAGTCCCTGCGCACGTCCAGGACGACCACGTCGTCGCCGCGCTCGCGCACCTGGGCGAGGTCGGCGAAGCGGGCGCGGAGGAAGGAGGCGAGCTGCTCGCCGGCGCGGACCCAGCCGGCCGGGTCGCCGGTGGCGGCGGCGGCCGGGCGGTCGATGCCCACCCGGGCCAGCTCCCGCTGCGCGTCGGTGATCTGCTCCGCGGTGTCGGCGAGCAGGGTGACGGGCTTGCCCCACGGGATCAGCCAGGCCAGGTAGGTGGCGAGCTTGCCCTCGCCCTCGAAGTTGAACGACCCGGCCACGTGCCCCTCGGCGAAGGCCATGCGGCTGCGCAGGTCCACCACCCACTCACCCGCGGCCAGCCGGGCGGCGACCTCCTCGGCGTCCGCACGCTTCGGAGGGGTGAGGTCGACCGGCGCGGGGCCCGCGGCGTTGGCCGGGCCCATGTGCGCGTAGTAGGCGGGCACGTCCTCCAGCCCCGTGAGTATCTGCGCGACGAAGGTGTCCACGTCCAGGGTCAGCGCATCGTTGGTCTTGCGCTCCTGGCCGATCGTGGTCGCATCCCCCTCGGCCTGCGAGGAAGTACAGAAGCTGCCGAACCCGTGCGTGGGCAGCACCGGCACCTCGTCGTCCAGCTCATCGGCCAGCCGGTGCGCGGAGGCGTGCTGGGCGCGGGCCAGCTGCTCGGTCAGCCTCGGTTCGACCAGGTCCGGACGGCCCACCGCGCCGATCAGCAGCGACCCGCCGGTGAACGCCGCCACATCACGCCCGTCCTCGGTCAGGGCGTAAGAGGTGTGGTGCGGGGTGTGCCCGGGAGTGGCGATCGCGCGCAGCGCCACATCCTCGTCCACCGTCACGGTGTCGCCGTCGGCAACCGGGGTGCGGGCGAAGGACACCTGCGCCCCGGCCGGCACCAGGTACTGGGCGCCGGTGACGCGGGCCAGCTCCAGGCCGCCGGTGACGTAGTCGTTGTGCACGTGGGTTTCGGCGACGTACGCGATGCGCACCCCGCGGCGGGCCGCTGCGGCGATGACCTGATCGATGTCGCGCGGCGGGTCGATGACCACCGCGGCATTGGGTCCGCCGGCTAGGTAGCTGCGGTTGCCCAGGCCCTCGAATTCCAGGGTGTCGACAAAGAACACGACTACGACTCCTCTCGAACGATGTACCCCGGGGGGTATCGGATACTCACTCTAGCAGTCATACCCGGGGGGGTATTCAGGGGTCGAAAGCGCCCCGCCCCCGGCATCGCCGCGCCCGGCGCGGCTACCGGGCGGGGGCATAGAGGAATGAGTCTTTCCGAACCATCGGGGAGTGTCCGTGTCCTACGACCGCACCGTCCGCCTCGACGCCGACTTCGACACCGCCGTCACCGCCGTCACCGCCGTCCGCACAGCCCTGGCCGACCACGACCAGGGCTTCGGAGTCCTCACCGAGATCGACGTCAACGCCACCCTCAAGGCCAAGCTCGGCCACGACATGGAGGACTACCTGATCTCCGCGTACAGGGACTTGGCGAGCACGGAGTGCGCGGCGCCGGCGGCCGGCAGGGTCATCCCGCGCAGGACCGGGCTCCGGCGGCGGCGTACGGGGGCGAACTGGCTGACGGCGAAGGTGAACAGCGGTCCGACGGCCAGGACTGCACTGCGGCGTGCAGCCACGGCTCATGCCGCATGGCCGCGAACAGTCCTGTGCGGTACAGCAGCCACAGTCCCCCGACATCGAGCAGGGCCGCCGGCGGCGGGAAGACCAGCGAGTCCGCCACACGGCTGTGCGCGAGAGCCAGCAGCCCCCGGCGCGTGGCACCGGGTCGCCGCGGTATCACCGGGGCATGCGGTATCCGCAAGGGGGCGGCTGAGCTGGCCAAGGCACCGGCGGCGCACGGCTGGGAGGACCAGCGGTGGACGCCGGCACGGGTCAGGACGGTGATCGGCCGGCGCTTCCACCTGACCTACACCATCCAGGGCGCGCGGAAGCTGCTGGTACGCAACGGCTGGTCCTGCCAGGTGCCTGCCCGACGCACGACGGAGCGGGACGACGACGCCGTCACGGGGTGGGTCAAGGAGGTATGGCCTCGCGCCGAAGGCTCACGGCGGCCCGTGGAGCCTGGCTCGTCTTCGAGGGCGGAGCCGGATTCTGCGTGACGCCGCCGCAGGCGAAGACCTGATCCCAACGCGGCCGGACTCCGGTGGGGCGGGTCCGCGGCCGTTCCCGCAGACGGGTGTCCAACGCCGCACTGACCTGCTACAGACCCGGCCACCGTTCCCGGCTGATCCACCGGCCACGACGGGACGACGGCAGGCGCGACGGACATAGGAGCTTCTCCTTTCACGCTTTCAAGACAGTGCCGTGTCAGCCGTCTCGATCGGTCGACAAGCCGTGGGCCCGCCTGTACTCCCTGATCAGTGACTCAGGGAGTCGACCTCGGGTGTTCACCGGTCGGCCCTCGGCCTTGGCCCAGGCGCGTACTTGCGCTGGCTCGATGTCGTTCGAGGATGGGGTGGGCTCTGGTAGGCCATCCGGCAGGGAGCTGGAGGACGCTGCGATCGCATTCGCCGGGGTGTTCCATGGTGAGTCCGTACCGACGGCCTTCGTCTCGATCGCCGAAGCCAGTGAGCGTAGCCGCAAAGCGATCAGTTCCGGTGGTGCCGTGATCGCGTGATCGCCGCCTCGTTCAAGCACGCCTGCGACGCAGGGACTGGTGAGGAAGGCCAGCGCCTCTTCGATCTCCTTCTTGTCGAGCGGCGTCTCCAGCGATGCCTTCGTCTCACGCCAGATGTCTCGTACGTCCAGCGCGCCGGCACCGAACTCGATGTCGGCAGGATCGTTCGCACTCTTCCACATGGCGTTGACCACGAGCGCCAGTGCTTCGGTCCGCCGTTCCGTCTCGCTCCAAGTGTGCTCGAGTGCGTCGGCTTGGCCTGCGAGAAGCAAGGCGACGAGTTCGTGTGGGTAGAGGGGGGTGTCGGAGTGGCGGACGACTGCCTCTGCGAGCTGCTTGGCCGTCAGTACTGCCACGCCTTCCTTGTCTGCCTCCTGGGACACCCAAGTGTCGAACCCAGGGCCGATCAGCACGGTGTGGTCGGCGTGGTGGCGGGCGCGGTGCTTGCTGAGCCGCATGAATTTCACGTCCTGGTCGGTCACCAGACCGGCACCGTCCGTCTTGGCTTCCACAGCGATGCGCCGTCGGTTTGCCGGGGAAAGCCACAGTGTGACAACCATGTCTGTCTTGGCCGGTCCGCTGTGCACTTCGACGTCCGCCCCGAGGTATCGGAAAGCCTCCGCCAGAGCACGCTCGAACCGCTGGTAGTTCGCACTGTCCGTGGACGAGCTCACCACCTCGGCCGCCAATCGCTCAGGCAGGGGAAGGCGCTGGCTGTCCTCTGTCGCGACGGTGCCTGCCGGGCTCAGCACGCTGTCCTGATGAGCATCGTGGCGTTGCTGAAGAGGAAGTGAGCCGGCAAGTGCCGTACCGAGCGCGGTCCTGCGCGTCACATTCCCAATGCGCTCGGCGAGCCCCGCTTCCACGAGGAGAGCGACGCGTGCCGTCACGTCCTTCCGGGTGAGACCGGACGTGGGGTACCTCTCGGCCAGGATTGCGGTCAACCTGCCCGAGTCGGATTCGGATTCCAAAGCGTCCAGGGTTTCCCCGAGCAGGGTCAGGTTGAGATGTAGGTGGCGGATGAGGTCCACGGCCTCCCCAGAGGCGAACCACTCCGCCGCGAGGTCGGTCGCCGCGAATTGGTCCGGCCCCACCTGGACCATCAGATCGAGGCCTTGGAGAGTGTTGAGCGACTGCTCAGCAGATGACTTGCTGACTTCGAAGACTTCAACGGAGAACTGGATGAACTCACTGCGGGACAGACTGTCCGTCGCAGCATCGACGAGGCGGCTGAGGGCCGCCATGTTCGCTCCGCCCGCGATGTACCCCAACACTCGCTTGCGCGCCTGCAACTCCTCCTCGGTGATCTCGTTGAGACGCTCGGCAAGCAGACGCGGAGGTTCTGGAAGCTCCGCGGCAAGGCTGGCGGCCTGTCTCTGCGACTCCAGGTCGCTTGGACGAACCAGGCTCAGCCGGGACAGCAGTGCCAGGCCGTCCTTTGCCGGGGTGATCTTTCCATTGGTCCAGTATTCGACCATGCCCGTGCCGCGCATCCAGTGCACTCGTCGGCGAACCTGGTCGAGCGACTTCCAGTTCAGCCCATAGCTATCGACGGCGATGTGATTCAACTCGTCGTAGGTGAGGCCCTCGCCGATCACCTCCAACGTCTCGCCGAAGAAGCGGACATGAGCGTGAAGCACAGCAGTGAGGTAATCGACTTCACCGGTGTCGAGGAAGTGCCTGGCTTCAGGCGTGAGAAGGACACGCGACGGACGGCCCTCCCGCGTGAACAGGCCGCAGTTCCCCATGTAGTGGAGCACCTGACGCAGTGGGACAGGAGAGGCGGCACCTGGCCAGGTGAACGTTCGGTCCACCAGGGGATCGGCGTCGATGTCCTTCAACAGAGCCGTGAGGTTGTCTATGAGCTCGGAGAAGTGACCCGGAATATAGGGGGCCGTACCGGCCCGGGCCAGCCACGGGAGAGGGGTGGGGAAGTCTCCGCCGTCTGACTCGAGCGCTTGTGGCATGAATGGGGCTCCCGCTAGAGATGGTTGAGCATGTGATGCGGAGCATCACGAGTGCCGTCAATGATGGCCTCAAGTGTCCAGTGCTGCCACCGGTTTGAGTCATGTTGGCAATACTTCGGATGCTTGCTCGGCCGTACTGGAAGGAGAGTGGGTCGCCGCCTTCGAAGATCATGCTGGGTACGATCGCCGGCAGGATGCCACCGCCTGGTTTGTCGGCAGCGAGGTCGGCGGAACCCGGTTGCGGTACAGCAGCGGCACACGGCAACCAGCCCGAGGTCTACCGCCAAACCGGTGAGAACTTGCCCACGGCCGGTCGGAGGCCGCGCGTCCCGGGAGGCTTGTTCGGATGCCGTGATCACACCGGCCACCCGAAGGTCACCCCGTGATACCCGGCGTCAACGCACGGGCTCAGGCTGCGGCCTTCCCGTCACGGCCGGACGCGAAAGCCAGGATGTGAGGAACCGCCTCCCGCAGACTGACGAAGTGGCGATGCACGCCCTCCACCGCGGCGACGGCGTTCACCCCCCACACCGTCATCCCGGCGCGCAGCCCGGACCGCACCCCGGACGGGGCGTCCTCGATGACCAGGCAGTCTCCCGGCTCGGCTCCGAGCCGCTCAGCGGCCAGCAGATACGGGACGGGAGAGGGCTTGCCCTCCTCGACAGCGGCGGCGTCCACGATCACGCCCGGCACCGGCAGGCCCGTCCGCAGGAAACGGCCGCGCACCCGGTGCTCGTAGTTCGAGGTCACCAGCGCCCAGGACCCCAGTGGCAGGCCGCGCAGCAGCTCCGAGGCGCCGTCGAAGGCCGCATAGACACCGGATCGGACGTCTTCGTCCTCGAGCTCATGCAGCATCGCCAGGCACTCGTGCGGATCTCGGTCCGCAGCGACCTGCGCGAACGTCTCCATCGGCCGCGTCCGCAGAGCCACCTCATAGACCCCGTCCGGATCCAGCCCGTACCGCTCCGCCCAGGTTCCCCACACCTTGCGCTGGTTGCCCACCGCGTCGATCAACGTGCCGTCGACGTCGAACAGGACGTACTTCACGCGGCCCGGCCGCGCAGGTTCACTGGTCACCCGTCGATCATGCCAGGCAGCGAACAGGCGATCGCGGGACAGCCTTCAAAGCACGGCGCAGATGGCTGTGATCTGGGCGTTTCCTTGGTATGGCCGGGGTGTTGTACCGATGAGTTCCGGATGCGTGCTCGGTCTATGGGTGGGTGTGATGGTCTCCGCAGCTCACGCGGAGAAGATCACCGGCCTGGACCCACACCGGTCAACCGCACCGGTCAACCGCACCGGTCAACCGCACCCGAGGAGAACGCCATGACCGCTGCCTACACCTTCGACGTCTTCTCCAGCCTCGACGGCTACGGCGCCGCCGGCGCCGACTGGACCGGCTACTGGGGCAAGCAAGGCCCCGAGTTGCTCGACCATCGCCTTGCCTTGTACGGCGAGGAGCAGCGGATGGTCTTCGGGGCCCACACGTATCGGGCGTTCGCGCGGATGCTGGCCGCGAGCACCGAGGAGTCGGACGTGCGTGACCCATGGGTCACGCGGATGAGGAACCTGCCGGCGACGGTGGTGTCGACGACGCTGGAAGGCCCCCTCGACTGGCCGAGCGCGACCGTCGTGAGCGGTGACGCCGTGGACGTCGTCGCCCGGCTCAAGGAGGAGTCCGACGTGCCGTTGCGCTCGCACGGCAGCCTGTCGATGAACCGCGCGTTGATGGCCGCCGGCCTGGTCGACCGCTTGCAGGTGACGATCTTCCCTGTCATCACCGGTCAGAGCGGGCTGGACCCGATCTTCCGGGGTGCGGCCGACTTCGACCTGGAGCTGATCGAGAGCCGGACGCTCGACGGCCGCATCCAAGAGCTCATCTACCGACCCACCCTCCATTGACCAGTACGGCTGACCGGCGGCCGCGGCGGCGGCAGCGACAGCACATCGACAGCCCCCGACAGGGAACCGACAGGTCCGCTTTACCCACCTCTTCGCCGGACCGGGTCAGGATTTCGACAGCGTCTGAACAGCCGGTCCCGAAGGACCGTACCTCTCGGCAGATCACGAATCCGCGGAAGGAACGTCAGCATGACCAGCGAATCAGTTCAGCCGGTGTCGGGCCCCAACCGCCGTACCGTCGTGGCGGCGGTCGGCGCGGCGGGGCTCGCCGTTGCGCTGACCGCGTGCGGGTCGGACGACGACGCGTCCGGTTCGTCCACCGAACAGGGCGCCGGCGGCGGTGCGTCGACCGAAGCGGGCGGCTCGTCGCCCGAGGCGGGCGCCGGCGGCGGTGCGGCGCTCGCGAAGACCGCCGACATCCCGGAAGGCGGCGGCAAGGTGTTCAGCGACGAGAAGGTGGTGGTCTCGCAGCCGGCGGCGGGCGACTTCAAGGCATTCTCGACGATCTGCACCCATCGGAACTGTCCGATGACGGACCTCAAGGAGGACACCCTCTCCTGCGCCTGTCACGGCAGCCAGTTCTCGGTCCTCGACGGCAGCGTGAAGAAGGGGCCCGCGACCGAGCCGCTGGCCGCCAAGCAGATCAGCGTGTCGGGGGACTCGATCACGCTCGCGTGACGCGAGGCGGACGCCTGAAGGAGCCCAGCACCTCGTCCGTGGTCGCGACCGTGGCGACCAATGCGAGGGTGTTGCGGATCATCGCGGGGGTGTAGTCGGAGGGCACCCCCGCGATGGCGTCCGTGGGCACGACGGCCGTGTAGCCGCGGTTGACGGCGTCGAACACCGCGTTGGGGACGGCCACGTTGGCCGAGACGCCGGTGATCACGAGCGTGCGGCAGCCCAGGTTGCGCAGCAGCGCGTCGACGTCGGTGCCCTGGATCGGCGACAGACCGTGCAGCCGTCGTACGACCAGGTCCTCCTCGGCGACCTCGATCGGCGCCGCCACGCGGACCGCCTCGGTACCGGGCAACTGCTGGACGGGGAGCCGTGCGGCGGCGCGGAAGAGGCGGGCGTTGTGGTTGGCGCCCCGACCGTCGGGGCGGCGTTCGGCGATCGCGTGGATCACCTGGACCCCGGTCTCGTGGGCCGCGGCCACCAGCCGTGCCACGTTGCCGAGGGCGCCCGACTCCCTTGCCTCCTCGGCGAGTTCGGGCAGCGCGCTGCCGGGGCCGACGACGCCCTGCTGGCACTCGACGGTGAGCAGGACGGTGGTCACGGGGTCGAGGAGTTCGGCGTACGACGGCATGGATCCCCCTGGGCCGACGGCGGCGTGGGCCGGCGAGCGTAGCCACCATTGCGTGCGGACGGAAGACGACTCATCCTTTTCTGACGTGATGTCAGAGGATCTCTCCTCTGGCACGACGTGGGAGAAGAGGGGGCCGTATGACCGTCACTCAGCGCCGGGGCCGCAAGATCATGATGACGCCCGGTGAGCTGGACGAGTTCCTCACCAGCCAGCGCACCTGCCGGGTCGCCACGGTGTCCGCCGACGGCTTCCCGCATGTCAGCGCCCTGTGGTTCGCCTGGGACGGCACCTCGCTGTGGCTGTACTCGGTCGTTCGCAGCAAGCGGTGGGCCGATCTGCGCCGCGATCCGCGGGTCGCGATCGTCGTCGACACGGGTGAGGAGTACGAGCAGCTGCGCGGCGTCGAGCTGTCCGGCACCGTCGAGTTCGTGGGCGAGATCCCGCGCGTCGGCGAGCTGCGCGCCGAACTCGACGTCCCCGAGACGCTGTTCGCCCGCAAGAACTTCGGCCTCGACGAGATGCCGCACGACGGCCGGCACGCGTGGATGCGGCTGACGCCCGAGAAGATCGTGTCCTGGGACTTCCGGAAGCTGGGAGCGGTGTGACCGGTATGCCGCGCCTCGTCGCGGGGGACGCCTCAGCCGACCTTCTCGGCAGCTGACCGCAGCGCCTCGACCGCCGCCCGGATCGACGGGCGGCGGTCGGCGTCCGCGCGCCACACCGCGTACACGTACCGGTGGACCCGGTCGCGCACCGGCACGGCCCGCACCCCGAGCGGCATCGGGTCGCGGCCCAGCCGGGGCGCCACGCAGACCCCCAACCCGGCGGCGACCAGCGCGAGTTGGGTGTGGTGCTCCTCGGCGCGGTGGGCGATGCGGGGCTCGATGCCCTTGGTGCGCAACGTGTACACCAGCCACTCGTGGCAGAACGCGCCCTCGGGCCAGGCGACCCACTCGTCGTCCGCGAAGTCCTCCAGGGCGACCTCGCGCCGGTCGGCGAGCGGGTGCCCCTCGGGCATGGCGATCTCCACGCGGTCGTCGAGAATCGCTGCCTTGGCGAGCCCCTCCGGCATGGGCAGGGGCTTGTTGTACCAGTCGAGGACGACGGCCAGGTCGGCGTCGCCCCGGATCACCGCGTCGACCCCGTACTCGGGCTCCAGCTCTCGTGACCGCAGACGCAGCGCCGGATGGTCGGCCCGCAGCGCCGTGAGCGCGGCGGGGAACAACCCCCGCAGGGCGGTGGGGAAGGCGGCCAGCCGCAGCTCGCCGACCACCTGTCCGCGCTGCGCCTCCAGTTCGGACTGGGCCAGCTCGACCTGCGACAGGATGCGCGCGGCATGCTCGGCGAGCAGTCGGCCGGCGTCGGTGAGCCGCACCCCCCGGCCGTTCTTGGCGAGGAGCTGCTGGCCGACCTCGCGCTCCAGCTTGGACATCTGCTGCGACACCGCGGAGGTGGTGATGTGCAGCCCCTCGGCCGCGCCGCTGACCGAGCCGTGCCGGGCGAGGGCGTCGAGGGTGCGCAGGCGCTCCAGATTCAACATGTAAGCAATACTACGAGATACGGGGGACAAAATCTCGCTTGTGCTACGAGATCGTTTGCCGCATGGTTGCTGCCATGACCACCGCCACCGCCTGCCGCGCCCCGGCCGAAGCCACCGCCCCTCCTCGCCCCCGCGCCCGCCTCGACTGGCGTGTGCGGTTCGCCGCGCTCTCCCTGATCTGGGGCTTCAGCTTCCTGCTCATCAAGGTGGGCACCGAGGGCTACGCCCCCTTCCAGGTCACGCTCGGGCGGCTGGTGTTCGGTACGGCGGTCCTGGCGGTCGCGATGGCGGTGAGGCGGGAGCGGTTGCCGCGCGGGGTGCGCACCTGGGGGCATCTGACGGTCGCCGCGTTCCTGCTGAACGCGCTGCCGTTCTCGTTGTTCGCGTACTCCGAGCTGACGATCCCGTCCACGCTGGCGGGGATCTGCAACGCGACCTCGCCGCTGTGGGGCATGGCCCTGTCGCTGGTCGCCCTCTCGGAGGACCGGCCGACCCGCGTCAGGGTCGCGGGGCTCGGCATCGGCTTCCTCGGTGTGCTGACGGTGCTCGGGGCATGGCAGGGTTTTCACGGGCTGGATGCCACGGGCACGGCGATGGCATTGCTGGCCTCGCTGAGCTACCCGATCGGCTGGATCTACGTCCGCCGCACGCTGGCCGGCTCGGGCGACTCGCATCTGTCGCTGACGGGAGCGCAGTTGTTGCTGGCCACGGGTCAACTGGCCGTCGTCACACCGCTGTTCACCTCCCTGCCGACGCGGTTCTCGCCGCTGCCGCTCCTGGCGATCGTGGCGTTGGGTGCGCTCGGGACCGGGCTCGCCGTACTTTTGCAGTACGGACTGGTCGCCGAGGTCGGGCCGACCACGGCTCAGATGGTCACGTACTTCATTCCGGTCATCGCGACGGCCGCGGGGGTTGCCCTGCTGGGCGAGTCGCTGGCCTGGTCGACGCCGGTGGGGGCGGTGATCGTACTGGCGGGTGCGGCCCTTACTCAGGTGCGGCGAAAGACACCTGGTGGCGCATGACGGGGGGAGGGATCAGGTCGGTGGGTCGGTCGGCGTGGCAGGTGTTCACCTGTAGCTCCTCGCCGGGCCCGTGCCCACCGCCGCCGCCACCGCGTCCGCCAGGGGGCCCGTCTCCTCCTCGGTGAGCGTCGAGACGGTGATCCTGATTCCGGGTGGTGCGCTCGTCCGGAAGCGGATCCCAGGGGCGACCGCCCAGCCGGCGTGCAGCAGACGGGCCACGGCGCCCGTCTCGTCGGGCACCGGGATCCAGACGTTCATGCCGCTGCGCCCCTGCGCCTCGACCCCGCGCTCGGCCAGGGCTCGCAGCAGCAGGTCACGGCGCGAGCCGTACGTCGCCGCCACCTCCGCCGGAACCAGGACGTCGCCGCTCCACAGCCGCACCACGGCCCGCTGCACCAGCCGGCTCACCCAGCCGGGCCCGAGGCGCTGCCGACCGCGCACCCGATCCAGGGTGACGGGATCCCCGGTGAGCACGGCAAGCCGCAGGTCCGGCCCGTACGCCTTGGCGACCGAGCGGACGAAGGCCCAACTGCGGGTGACGCCGG
Organism: Streptomyces sp. NPDC006385; assembly: GCF_040612485.1. NCBI lineage: Bacteria > Bacillati > Actinomycetota > Actinomycetes > Kitasatosporales > Streptomycetaceae > Streptomyces > Streptomyces sp. NPDC006385. The sequence goes on along the minus strand of NZ_JBEXQG010000052.1, from coordinate 42,978 downwards.
CCAGGGGACGCAGGGCCAGGTCGACGATCCCGTGACCGTGGTCGTCCTCGATCAGCAGGATCTCCGGGTACTCCAGGAGCACCGAGCGCAGGGCACGCGCGCGCGTGGCGCTCACCACGGCGCCGGTGGGGTTCTGCGCGCGGTCGGTGACGATCAGGGCGCGTGCCCCTGCGGCGAGGGCGTGCCGTACGTCGTCGGGCAGTGGTCCTTCGTCGTCGACGCCGACGGGGGCGATGCGCAGGCCGAGCGCCGGGACCAGGTCCAGCAGGCTGCCCCAGCCGGGGTCCTCGACGGCGACGGTGTCGCCGGGTTTGAGGTGGGCCGCGAGGACGCGCTCGATGGCGTCGAGGGAACCGGAGGTGACGGCGAGGGGCCCGTCCGGCACCCCGTCGGCATCCAGGGCGGCTCGCGCGATCCGCGCCAGCTCCGGCTCCACGGGGTCGTCTCCGTACAGCACCGGCTCCCGGTCGCCCTGTTCGGCCGCGGCCGCGAACGCCTTGGCCAGCGACGGCAGCAGCGCCGGGTCGGGGTTACCGCTCGCCACGTCACGGACGCCCTCGGGCACCTCCACCCGGACGTACTCGCGCCCGGTCGTGGCCGGCCTGGGCCGCACCCGGCTCCCCCGGCGGCCGGCGGTCTCGATCACCCCGCGCTCCCGCAGGATGCGATACGCGGCGGCGACCGTGTTGGGATTCACCCCCAGCTCGACCGCCAACTCGCGTATGGGCGGGAGCAGTTGCCCCGGCTCCAGCTCGCCGACTCCCACCGCACGCTCGACGCTCGCCGCGATCTCGGCTGCGCGGCGACCTTCGATCCGATATCCTCCTAGCACAAACCAAATTATGCACTAGTGCAATGGAGGACGCAATGCAGGGGACCCAGCAGCCGACGTCGCCGACCGCCGCCTACACGCCGACCGACCGCACCGTCCCCACCCGCTCCGCGCAACGGGCGTCGTACGACAAGGAGTTGGTGCACGCGATACTCGACGAGGCCTACGTCTGCCATCTCGGTTTCGTGCGCGACGGCGCGCCGGTCGTGCTGCCCACGCTGTTCGGCCGGGTCGGCGAGACGCTCTACATCCATGGCTCGACGGGCTCGCGCCCACTGCGGATGACCGGCCAGGCCGACCCGGGGCTGCCGGTGTGTCTGACGGTCACGCACGTCGACGCGCTGATCCTGGCCCGCTCGGCCTTCCACCACTCGATCAACTACCGGTCCGTGGTGGTGCACGGCACGGCGTACGAGGTGACGGACCCCGAGGAGAAGCGGGTCGCCCTCGACGCCCTGGTGGACCACGTGGTGCCCGGCCGGTCGGCCGACTCCCGCCCCGCGAACAAGAAGGAGCTGGCCGCCACCGCCGTGATCCGCCTCGACCTGAACGAGGTCTCCGCCAAGCTCCGCACCGGCGGCGTGAACGACGAGCCCGAGGACCTCGCCCTCCCCCACTGGGCCGGCGTCGTCCCGCTGCGCAAGGGCTACGAGACGCCGGTCGGGGACCCGGCACTGGCCCCCGGCACGAAGCTCCCCGAGTACCTCGGGGCCCAGTGATGCCGATCCGTCCCTGGGACGCGCCCGGCGACGACGCCGAGTGGCAGCGGTGGCCGGCCGTCCACGACTTCGGGCAGCTCGGTCGTCAACGGCGTCGGGGGCGAGCCACCGTATGTGCGGCCCTTGCGCTTCGCCTACGACGCCGGGCGCGGCGAGGCCGTCACGCATCTGGCCCGCCCCCGTCCGATGTGGCCGGCGCTACTGGCGAACCCCGAGGTCGTCCTGAGCGTGGTCGACGACTACGTGTCTGTGCCCGGCCCGTGGCAGGCGGCCCCGGAGGAACCGTCTGAGCACGGCACGCCGGCCAGCTTCTACGCCGCCGTCCAACTGCGGCGCCGGCCCATGTGTGGACGACCCGGCCGAGAAGGCCGAGTTGCGCAACCGCCAGGTCGGCCACTTCCAGCCGGAGGGCGGCTCGGCGCGGGTCGCGGTGGGCGGGCTGCCGTACGGCCGCATGCTGTCCGGGATCCGTGGGGTGCGGCTCGAAGTGCCAGAGGTACGGGCGAAGTTCAAGTACGCGGGTCACCGGACCGAGGAGGTCCAGGGCAGGATCGCGGCCCGCCTGGCGGAGCGGTGCGGTCCGCGCGACGCGGGGGCACGCGAGCATCTGCTGCGGCGGCGCGGGGGTTGAGCGAAGGGAGCCCCGGGGTGGGATGGCCCCTCGGTGCTGTCGGTGACGAGGCGCCGGGGCCCCGCACCCACGCGGTGCGGGGCCCCTCGCTGTCACGCCGGCAACGGCTGCCGCCTCGCCCCGCGTGTCTCCGCCACGGCGAGGCCCGCGACCGACCCGAGCATCAGCAGGGTGCCGGCGAGGGTCGGTGCCGTCAGGTGTTCGCCGAGCAGGACGACGGCGAGCACCGCCGCGCCGACCGGCTCCAGCAGCATGATCACGGACACGGTGGCCGACCGAACGGCCGCCGCACCCGCGAAGTAGAGGGCGTAGGCGAGAGCGGTGGGGACGGACGCGATGTAGGCGAGCAGCCAGCCGAGCCGGACGGGTTCGGCCGTGTGCGGCACGATCCCCTCGGCGAGGGCGAACGGCAGCAGGCACAGGCTGGTGACGGCGAAGGCCCGGACGGACGTGTCGGCGGCGTCGGCCCCGCCGTCGCGGCCCCACTTGCGCGTCAGCAGGGTCATCACGGAGTACGCGGCCGCGGACACCAGGGCGAGCAGCACACCCCACGGACGGACGGTCGCGCCCCCGCCGCCGAGCGAGAGCACGGCGAGCCCGGTGAGCGCACCGGCCACCGCCGCCACACCTCCGCGACCGAGCCGCTCCCCCAGGGTCAGGCGGGCGCCGAGCGCGATGAAGACGGGACCGGCGCCGAGGGTGACGACGGTGCCCACGGCGAGCCCGGTGGCGTCCACGGCCGCGAAGTAGGCGGTCTGGAACACCGCGAGGCCGACGCCCGTGGCCCCGGCCCGCAGTGCCCTGCGACCCAGCGGCTGGGGGATGGCGGTCCGCGTCGTGCGCGGACGCAGGAGGCGGACGGCGATCAGCAGCATGAAGCCGATCGCGCAACGCCAGAAGGAGAGGGCGATCGGCCCCATGTCACTGGCCCGGTAGACCAGGGAGGCGGCCGCGCCCGCGGTGCCCCAGGCGGCACCGGCGACGATCAGGTAGAGAAGGCCTCGCCCGATGGGCAGGCCGGAGGCAGTGTTCGACACGAGTTGTCTCCGCAGACGCGCGCATGCGCGGAAGTTCGGGAAGGAGCCCCGGGTCAGCGGGGTCCGTGGACTTCTTCTGCGGGCAGCACCGTTGCGCCCTGCGGTGCGCGGGATTCACGTCCCGTCAGGCACCGGGGCTCGGCTTCCGGAGGGCCCGCCTCAGGCGGCCGGAGGCGGAAGAACGAGTGTCGAAGGCATGATCCGGCAGCCTAGGTGACGTTTCCCCGGGCAGACAACTCGCGCTCCCGTCCGCCGCTCGCCACCGGCTCGACGGGGCTCTTGGCGGGCGCGGACGACTGCGCGATGAACGCCCCGACCAGGACGATCGCGCCGCCGACGAGCTGCGGCGCCGAGAGGTGCTCGCCGAGCAGGAACCAGGCGAGGACGGTCGCGATGACCGCTTCGAGGCAGGCGACGACGCCGGCGACCTGGGGTGAGAGCCGTCGTACCGCGAGGACGCCGGTGACGTAGGCGACGACCGTGGCGACGAGGACGATCCAGGCCAGCAGGAGTGCGGCCGCGACCGGGGTGCCGTTCATGTGGGCGGTGTCGGCGAGGACCGACCAGTCCATGTTCCAGGGCCGGGCCACGACGGTCAGGACGGCGGCGCCGACGAGCAGGCCGTAGGCGATGACACCGAGCGGGTCGGGTGCCTCGTCGCCCGAGTCGCTGCCCTGGTCGGACAGGACGAAGTAGCCGACCTGGCAGCAGGCGGCGCCGAGTGCGAGGAGCAGCCCGAGGGCGTCGAAGCTCAGTCCCGACCAGACCTCGACGACGCAGGCGAGGCCGCCGACCGCGAGGACCACGCCGAGCGCGGCGGCACGCGTCACCGGCCGACGCTGCACGAACCGCACCCAGCCGAGGACGAGGGCGGGTGCGAAGTACTCGACGAGCAGCGCGACGCCGACCGGGATCCGGGATATCGCGGCGAAGTAGCAGGCCTGGACGCCGGCCACGCCGAGCAGACCGAACCCGGCGAGCAGCGCGGGACGGTCGCGCAGCAGCGCACGGTGGCGCACCGCGAGCGGCAGCATCACGAGGGCGGCGCCGGCCACGCGCAGCCACACCACGTGGAGCGGGTCGAGCCCCGCCTCGATCAGCGGCTTCGCCGCGACACCGGACCCTCCGAAGGCGACCGCGGACCCGATCGCCAGCCCGAGCGCGACGCCCTTGCCGCGACCGGCCTGACTGCTCTGAGAGATACGCACCGGCACATGATGACAGGCGATGACATGAGCGTCATCCCCTATGACACCTGTCTCGCCGAGTGGACAGGGCGGGGGCGGGGCACAGCCGGACAGGTGGCACCGACATGCGGGCGCTCGGGCCCGGCGAACCCAGCGGGCCACGAACCCAGCGGGCCCACGAACCCAACGGACCCACGAACCCAAGGGGCTCAGCGCTCAGCGGGCGGTGTCGCCGGCGACGTACTCGTCCCGGTGCTCGTCGATCCGTGCGCGCAGCGCGCCCGCCTCGATCCCCGCGCGTTCGAGCACCTCGACCGCCCGCGCCTCAGGGTCTTCCACGATCGCCGCGAGCAGGTCGACGCCGCGGGCCCGGACATCGCCACGGCGGGCGGCTCGTCGGTGGGCATGTTCCATGGAGATCGCGGCCAGTGGGGAGAAGCCCTCCCCGTCCGAGAGCACGGGCACGGCACCGGAGTCCTCGACGGTGCCCTGCCAGCGCAGGCCGTAGCCGATGGTGCGCTGCACGAGGTAGCCGAGAAGGCGGGCGACGTGGGGGCCGTCGCCGAAGACGGCGTACACATCCGGGTCGTGTTCCAGCAGCGAGTGCAACAGATGGGCCGTGTCGATCTGCCGGTCCCCGTCCCTGATCGCCCGGCGGCGGGCACCGGCGATCACCGATGCGAGCTCGTCGCTGAGCCTGGCATCGTCCGCCGCGGCGTCCGGGCGCCGGCAGTCCTGCTCCTGGGCCGACTGCCGGGGAATACGGGGTTGCACATCCCCTACCCCATCAGCCACGTCGAGCGGGGTCATCCCCGAGGGGAAGCATTCTCCCGTCCCACAGAGAGTGGACTCGGCCGACTGGATCTCCTCCTCAGGGAGGAGATCACGCCGAGGATCCGGAAAAGGCGGGCGCGCGCCCTTTTGCCGCGCCCCCGCCGCGCAACCAGAGCGCTCCGCAGACAGTACGGCTACCGCGCGTACGCCCCCGAGGAGGCCCTGCTCACCGATCTGTTCTGGGAGGCGTGGCACTGCCACGAGGAGAGCGCGTTCCCGCGCGCGTGGGGTCTGTTCGACGCGGCGGTGATACGGCTGGTGGGCTGAGCCCGGCCGGCCGGCGTCTCCACGGCCTCCACGCTTTCTGACGGTTCATCAGTATTGAATGTTCCAGACCATGCCGCTACGTTCCGCAACACCGTAGCCCGAGACGAAGGGGTGGTCGCATGGCCGAAGTCAGCGCGGAGGCATGCATCGAGGCGCCGGCCGAGAAGGTCTGGGCACAGCTGACGGACTGGTCGGCGTACGGCGAGTGGAACGCGACCCACACCAGCTTTCCGGGCGGAGGCCCCACCACCCTCGAAGTGGGCGCGACCTTCCAGGAGAACATGAAGCTCATGGGGTTCCCGGCCGAGGTCGAGTGGACCATCGAGGAACTGGAACCGGCACGCGTGCTCGCCATCCGCGGCAAGGGGCCGATGGCGGTGACCGTGGCCACGCGCTACACGCTGACACCGGCCGGCGACGGCGCCACCGACGTGCGTATCGACGGGGAGTTCACGGGCGCGGCGGTGTCGTTGATGGCGGGCAGGCTCAAGGACTCGGCCACGGCGGCCCTGAACGAGTCGCTGCGCAAGCTGGCGGGTCTGGTGACCTGAGCCCTCACACACACCACCCTCCAGACGGAGCACGGCACCCCCGCACCGCCCGCCCGCACACGAGGACGCCCCGCGGACCACTCCACGGGGCGCCCTCTCTCACGGCGGGGAGACCGCCGACCGGCCTCAGTCCTCGTCGGCGAGGATGAGGTACAGCCGCTTACGGGCGTCGTTGATGACGGTGAGCGCCTTCTCGCGCTGCTCCTTGCTACCCGTCTTCCAGACCTGCCCGAAGGCCTCCATCAGACCGAAACCGGCCTGACGGATCTCACCGAGGGCCTCCCAGTCGACGCCGCGGGAGGCTTCCTCCCAGGGCGCGTCGGGCGCCTCGTCGGCAGCGGCACGGCCCGCCTCGGTGAGCGAGAACAGCTTCTTGCCGCCCTCGGTCTCGCTGGCGATCAGGCCCTCGTCCTCCAACAGTTGGAGGGTGGGGTACACCGAGCCGGGGCTGGGCTTCCACGCCCCGCCGCTGCGCTCGGCGATCTCCTGGATCATCTCGTAGCCGTGCATGGGGCGGTCCTTCAGCAGGGCGAGGATCGATGCCCGTACGTCACCGCGCCGCGCCCTCCCTCGCGGTCCGCCCCGCCCCCTCGGCCCCCAGGGGCCGGGTCCGAATCCAGGCCCGCCGAAGCCGGGCCCACCGCCGGGACCGAAGGGCCCGAAAGCACCGCGGAGCCCCTCGAAGCCACCTCGGCCGTGCCCACCGTGGCCACCGTGTCCACGCTCGAATCCGTGGGAACGCATCGCAATCACTCCATTCCATCGTTGATCTGTCGCGATGCCTCAACGATATATCGGAATAGCTCGTACGGCAAGAGCCGAGGGCAAGATGCGCGTGACCTGGCGCAGTGAAGGTTGATTGCCTCAGTGCCGGCCGTCTGCGACCGTGATCGATCGATCGCCTGTTGGTTGTCGCGGGTCAGGACGTTGGTGACGGCGCATAGTGGTGGGCAAGGTTGGTGGCGAGGTCGCGGAGGTGAGCCCTGGCTTCGGTGGGGCCGTGCACAGTGATGGCGCTCCCGAACGGCAGTAGTGCTCGCACGTCCTCCAGATGCAAGAAACGGATCGTCACCTTGTGGCCGGTGGCGGACTCGTCATGGTCGTCCCGGACGAGTCGTTGGCCAAAGATCCGTTGCGCTCGCTCGATCTGGGTCTGGTCGATGGTGGCGCTGACCTCTATCGCGTGGTTGTGTTCCCACTGAGCAACGAGCGCTGCAGCGACGGTGGCGAGGGTCTGGCTCTCGCGGATCCGTCGTGGCTGGTCGACTTCCTTCCACGTCGTGATCCGTTCGAGTCGGTACATCCGTGGCACTCGGGCACGGTCGGCGACGAGGTACCAGGTGCCGGCCTTGGCGAGCAGCCCGTAGGGATCCACGACCAGGACGCGTGGGCATGACGCGCGTGGGCTGTCGTACTCGATCCGTAGCCGACGACCTCGCCGCACTGCGCCGATCAGCGAAGCCGGAGTCGTGCCGGAAGTACGTGCCTGGAGCCAAGGACGGCTGTCCACGTGCACTACGTCGGTGAGCGGCAGGAGCTCATGAACCCGACGTGACTGTGCAGCGCCGATCTTGGAGAGCGCGCGCCGGCTTTCGACGGATGCGTTGAGCTCCGCACGTTGCTTCTCATCCAGCCCGGTGAGCGACAGATGATCAAGCTCGCCCGGCGTAAGTCGCGTGAGGTCGAGCCCGGACCCGGGCAGCATGGTCACGCCTCCGAGGCGGCCCCGTTGTGCAGTCACCGGGAGACCGGCGTCGCGGAGCCAGTTCAGGTCCCGGGTGATGGTTCGAAGGGACACCCCGAGCGCCGAGGCAAGTTCCTGTGTGGTCACGGCATCCCTTGATGCGAGGAGCAGCATCAGGGTGAAGAAGCGGTCTGGGGTCACGTGCCAAGGTTTTCAGGAATTGCGACACGATGCGGCGCATATCCCGGTCAGGCTGATGGATGCGTACCAACGACCTGCGAGAAGGAACAACCATGACCACATCCGTCCTGTCCATCGTCTACGTGAACGACGCTCCCGCCGCAGCTCGCTTCTACGGCGACCTCCTCGGCATGACCCCCTCGTTCGAGACTCCGGGCTACATCACCTTCGACCTCGGGCCCGGCGCTGACCTCGCTCTGTGGTCTGGCCAGTTCGAGGATCTGTCACCGGACGTCCCGCGCACCAGTGAGGTGTGCCTGGCCATCGACAGTGGACCCGACGAGCTCAACGCGATCTTCAAGCAGTGGCAGTCCAAGGGGGTCACGATCCTGCGCGAGCCTCATGATCTGGGGTTCGGGCTGACCTTCCTCGCAGCCGATCCTGACGGGAACCGTATCCGCGTGGCACCGCAGGGCTGAAAGGCCACCATGCGGCAGGCGCGCACGATAGGTGTCGCGCCTGCCGTTGTCTGACTTCGAGAGAACGACGAGTGCCCCACGCGAATGCGCCCCTGAGCGCCGAGGGCGTAGGCGGCTCGTGAAGCGGTGCCAGACGCGTCCCATCGCCCACGTCGCCGCTAGATGGGTATCTCTCGCGCATGCGCCGGACGCGACTCCAGCATGGGTCATCGCGCAGATCGAGTCCTGGCGCCGCGAGCACAAGTGGTCCGCGCAACGGATCACCGACGAACCAAAGCCGCCAGCAGCACGCCTCCGCGAGGGCGTCACCAACGTCGAGCCCTCATACAGTTGGTCCCGCTGCGGCCGCTCAGGCCAACCGCGGGACAACCGGTAGCACTTGCGCGAGCACCAGCGCCGCGTCCAGCCATCCTTGCGGCGATCTAGCGGCTTCTGGCACTGTCCGCACGCCACCGGCTTGAAGAAGACGGATGGGTCAACACCCCCAGAGCCCATCCCTCGGCCTGGCTGAGCATGACCATCGGCTTGCTGAGGGAGGCCGGCGGCGAACGCCCGCCAGCCGGGCAGGACCGTCAGGTAGCGGGCGAAGTCGTCCGGCTGTTCGGTTGGCGGGGTGTTCACGGGCGTCTCCAACCTCCAGCTGACCAGGGATGACCAGGAATGACGCGGATGACGCGGATGACGCGGATGACGCGGATGACGCGGATGACGCGGATGACGCGGATGACGCACCTGGATACACGGACGTACGACCCCACCGTCCAGAAAATCGGTCCAGCGCCCCCGAATTGGCCTTGGCAGCCGCCTCCCCGCGCCCCCTAGCGTCAGCGCCATGCGGATTCGAATCGTCGACGCCTTCACCGACCGCCCCTTCGCCGGCAACCCGGCCGGGGTCCTGCTCCTCGACGCCTTCCCGGACGACGACTGGCTGCAGAAGGTGGCCATGGAGGTCAATCACGCCGAGACGGCGTTCGCGCACCGGCTGCCCGAGGGCGGCGAGGCCGACTGGGCGCTGCGCTGGTTCACCCCTGTCGCCGAGGTGGCGTTGTGCGGGCACGCCACGCTCGCCACGGCCCACGTACTGCACAGCACCGGCACCCACGAGGGGCCCGTACGGTTCGCCACCCGCAGTGGCGTGCTCGTCGCCACGCCCCGCGAGGACGGCTCCCTCACGCTGGACTTCCCCACCGCCCCGCTCACGCCGGTCGAGGTCCCGGACGGGGTCGCGCGGGCGCTGGGCGCCGAACCTCTCCTCGCCTTCGACACCGGCCCGAACGTCGGCGACCTGCTCCTCGAACTGGCCGACGAGAAGACGCTGCACGCCCTGACCCCCGACCACCGGGCTCTCGGCACCTACTCCGAGCGCGGCATCATCGCCACCGCCCGCGCCGAGGACTCCGGCCTGGGCTACGACTTCGTCTCCCGCTGCTTCTTCCCGAACGTCGGCATCGACGAGGACCCGGTCACCGGCAGCGCGCACACCGCCCTCGCCCCCTTCTGGTCCCAGCGCCTCGGCCGGGCCGCACTCACCGGCCTACAGGCATCCCCACGCACCGGCCGCGTCCGCACCGAGCTGCGCGGCGACCGCACGCTGCTGAGCGGCCACGCGGTGACCGTCATCGAGGGGGAGTTGATCGCCTAGGACCGGTCCGGCTGGCAGGAAGGCGCAAACGCGGGAACGCGGGAACGCCGAAGGGGGCGGCGTACGAAAGGGGCGTACGCCGCCCCCTTCGAGAAGATCACGCCGTCGGCAGCCAGCCCACCTTTCCGGCCAGCAGCGCATACCCCACGAACGCCCCTATGTCGAGCAGGGAATGCGCCACGACCAGCGGACCCACCCGGCCCCAGCGCCGGTACAGGTACACGAAGACCACGCCCATCGCCATGTTGCCCAGGAAGCCTCCGATGCCCTGGTACAGGTGGTACGAGCCGCGCAGCACGGAACTGGCCACCAGGGCGGTGCCGGGCGTCCAGCCCAACTGGCCGAGCCGGCGCAGCAGATAGCCGACGACGATGACCTCTTCGAGGATCGCGTTCTGGAGGGCGGACAGGATCAGCACGGGGTACTTCCACCACACGTCGGGCAGCGCCTCGGGCACCACCGTGAGGTTGAAGCCGAGCCCACGGGCGGCCAGGTAGAAGGCGATTCCGGTGCTGCCGATCACCGCCGCGATCGCCGCTCCACGGCCGAGGTCGGACCAGGGCCGGGTGCGGTCGAAGCCGAGGGTGCGCAGGCTCGCTCCCTCGCGCAGCAGGAAGTGCGCGACGAGGGCGACGGGCACCAGCGCGGTGGTGATCCCGAAAAGCTGCCAGGCGAGATCCAGCCAGGGACGGCCCGGGGCCGCCGAGGCGTTGAGCGTGGCCGCCTGATCCTTGAGACCGCCAGGTTTGGTGACCGATCCGACAAAACTGATCAGGGCGGATACACCGCTCGCACCGAGCGAAAGCCCCAGAACGAGCAGCGTCTCGTCCCGGAAAATCCGTCGCGTGGGCCGCTCATGCGGAAAAGAATCGGCCACGGGGCCTGCCTCGCCCTGCACACCTGCCTCCAGTTGAGTAATCCCGCCTCATCCACATCGCCGCCCCGCTAGGGTCTCGAAAGCAGTTACGAAGACCGTGCGCGACAGGCCGTTGGGGGGACGGGCGCCGTACGGGGCGCACCGCCCCTTTGCCTGCCATACGGCCGGACTCCGGCACGAGGTTCGGCAGGGCTACAGGGAGGGGCGCCACCGTCATGGGACGTCACAGCTTGCCCGATCAGTATGGGGCGGGCGGCAGCGACCCCCGCCGCCGCGTCCCCCGCCGCCGCGTCCCCCGCCGACGCGACCCCCGTCGCCGGACACGCCGCCGTACGGTGGCCGTCGGGACGGTCCTCGTCCTGGCTGCCGCCGGCGGTACGGCCGCCGCGGTCAAGGGCGGGCTGCTCTCGTTCGGCTCCTCCTGCCAGGACGACCCGGTCCGGCTGACCCTGGCCGCCTCCCCCGACCTGGCCCCCGCCCTCGAAGCGGCGGCCGAGCAGGCCCGCGGAGCCGACCTCACCTCCGACGGGCGGTGCGTCGCCGTGACGGTGAGTCCGCGGGAGTCGTACAAGGTCACGGACACGCTCCTGGCGGGCAAGGATCCGGGCGCCGAGGTGTGGGTGCCGGACTCGGAGGTGTGGATCCAGCGGCTCACGGAGGACGGCGGCACGGCCGATCTCTCCACGGTGGGCCGCGTCGCATCCACGCCGGTCGGCATGGCGATGGTGCCCGCGGCCGCGAAGTCGCTGGGCTGGCCGAAGAAGACGTACGGCTGGCTGGAGCTGGCCGGCGCGGGTCTGGGCGACGACTCACTCCGGCTCGGCGCCGCCGATCCCGCGCGCAGCGCGACGGGTCTGCTCGCCCTGACCTGGCTGAGCGCGTCCGCCGCCGAGGTCGAGGGCGGGGACACCCAGGCCGCGGCGATGATGAAGGCGCTGTCGCAGCGCGTCTCCGACAGTGACGGCCAGGTCCTGGACACCCTGCCGCGCGACGCCTCCGGCACCGAGCAGGGCAACCCGAGGCGCAACCAGGCGCTGATCGTCACCGAGCAGGCGGCGTACGCGTACAACTCCGACGGCGGCGGCAGCCTGAACCTCTTCTACCCGAAGGACGGCTCACCCCGGCTCGACTACCCGTACGCCCTCCTCGACCAGACCGGACTGACGACCGACGAGAGCCGGGCCGCGATCCGGTTCATGAGCTACCTCCGCGAGCCCGGGCAGCGGCGGCTGCTGGAGCGGCACGGCTTCCGGACGTCCGACGACGAGGTGCCGGACGCGCTGGTCGCCCGGGCCGGCGGCAGCGGTCCGCAGCCGTACGAGGAGCCGCCGGGTCGGCCGGCCTCGGCGACCGCGCTCCAGGAGACGCTCGGCGTGTGGACGATCACCGTGCAGAGCGCGCGGATCACCACGGTCGTGGACGCCTCCGCGTCCATGTCCGAGCCGGTGCCGGGCACGGGGAAGTCGCGGATGGACGTGACGAAGGCGTCGTTGCTGCAGGCTCTGGCCACGTTCACGCCGCAGGACGAGATCGGTCTGTGGGACTTCTCCACCAAGCTCGACGGCTCCAAGGACTACCGCGTCCTCGTGCCGACCGAGCGGCTCGGCGACCGGAAGGACGGCGGCACCCAGCGCGACCGGCTGTCGGCGGCGTTCGACGGCCTGGCTCCGGTGCCGAACGGCGCGACCGGCCTCTACGACACCGCGCTCGCCGCGTACAAGTCGGCGACCGCCTCCTACACCAAGGGCAGGTTCAACGCCCTGGTCGTCCTCACCGACGGCGTGAACCAGGACCCGGGCAGCATCTCCCGCACCGATCTCCTCGCCCAGTTGGAGCGCCTCACCAACCCCGAGCGCCCGGTCACCCTCATCGTGATCGCCGTAGGCCCGGACGCCGACCGCGAGGAGGCCGCCCGAATCGCCGAAGCGACGGGGGGCTCGGGCCACGCCGTCACGGATCCGTCCCAGATCCACTCGGTGATCCTCAAGGCAATCGTGAAGGCAGGTTCCTCGGGCAACCAGGGCTGACGAAACCAGGTTTCCTGGAATCCGCCGCGACGGCGATCCACCACGTCCGCGCGCTCCGGCGGTCCGCGGTCACCTCGGCCGCCCGCCCCGGACTCGCTCGTCCTCCCGTCGGCTCCCTGCCACGCCCTCACCCCGCCGGCACCGGCTCCAGCAAGCCCACCGGCCAGGTATGGACCGGATCCCCGCGGTGCATCAGTTCGCGGTACCGGCGGGTCGTCGCGGCCAGCGCCGCCTCCCGGGTCAGCCCCGCCTCCAGCGCCCGGTGGAAGGTGGCCGACTGCCAGGTCGCACCGTTCATCCGCCTCCGGCACCGCTCCTCGATGACGCCCAGGTAGAGGTCCCGGTCGGCCGGCTCGACTCCCCACGCGTCCAGGCCGACCTCGGCCAGCGGCAGCAGCTCGTCGCGGACGAGGGTCACCGCGTCGACCTCGGTCGTCCCGCCGTACCGCCCCCGCCGCGGCCAGCGCAGCCGCGCGTCGATGCCGTGCTTGCACGCCGCGTCGAAGTTGTCGGCCGCCGCCTCGAAGGGCATCCGGGTCCAGACGGGCCGCGACTCCTCGGCGAGGGCGCGGACGACGCCGTAGTAGAAGGCCGCGTTGGCGATCACGTCCGTGATGGTGGGCCCGGCGGGCAGCACGCGGTTCTCCACGCGCAGGTGCGGTACGCCGTCGGCGATGCCGTACACCGGGCGGTTCCAGCGGTACACGGTGCCGTTGTGCAGGACGAGCTCGGCGAGTGTCGGCGTGCCCCCGGCGTCCAGGACCTCCAGTGGATCCTCGTCGTCGCAGATCGGCAGCAGGGCCGGGAAGTAGCGGAAGTTCTCCTCGAAGAGGTCGTAGGCCGAGGAGATCCACCGCTCCCCGAACCAGGTGCGCGGCCGCACGCCCTGGGCCTGGAGCTCGGGCGGGCGGGTGTCGGTGGACTGCTGGAACAGCGGCGGTCGCGACTCGCGCCACAGCTCGCGCCCGAACAGGAACGGTGAGTTGGCGCCGACGGCGATCTGGGCCGCGGCGACCGCCTGGGCGGCGTTCCACACGTCGGCGAAGCGGCCCGGGGTGACCTGGAGGTGCAGTTGCACGGAGGTGCAGGCGGCCTCGGGGGCGATGGACTTCGACGTGCAGGTCAGGTGCTCCACGCCATCGATGTCGAGCGTGAAGTCCTCGCCGCGGGCGGCCACGATCTGCTCGTTGAGCAGGGCGTACCGGTCGACGTCGGAGAGATTCGAGGAGACCAGGTCGTCCCGGTCGAGCGTCGGCAGAATGCCGATCATCACGATTCCCGCGTCGAGCTCACTCGCTTTTCGATCGGCATATGCCAGAGACGTGCGGAGTTCCTCGGCAAGCCGGTCGAATACTCGCCCCTCCAACCTGTGTGGGGCTATGTTGACTTCCAGATTGAACATGGCGAGTTCTGTTTGGAAATCGCGACTCGCGATCCGCTCCAGTACCTGTCCGTTCAACATTCTCGGCATGCCCTCGGCGCCGGTGAGATTCAATTCGATCTCGAGCCCCATGAGGTTCTTGGGACGATCGAACCGCTTCTCCTCCAGCAACCGCTCCAGGCCCGTCAGACACTGCCGCAGCTTCCTGCGGTAGTGCTGCCGATCGGACAGATCGAACCGACCTGCCACGACCTTCTCCCCCATCGAAGCTTCCCTCCTCGGATGGGCGGGCCGAAGATCCGGCCGCTGGTCTCCCGGGTCAGGTGGGATGATGCCCAGCGGAAGCGATCGATAACGTCCCACGCGGGTCCGGTGCCCGCTACTCTGTCGGACGTGACCGGCGGCACATTCACCGGGCAAGGTGCATGGAGCAGTTTCCGGTCGCTCACGAACTCGTGAAAAACGCCGATGAGAATTGGCCGACCACCCCCGGGGTGTTTTTCGAGGTCATCGTCGCGTGACCGGCCGGGAATCGGGATGTTTCCCGCGTATCACCGGCCGATTGAACCCTTGCCGAGTGCGCCGAAAACGGCTAGACGAAACATGGTCTGAACACTCGTCGTATAAACTCCGCAATCAAGGCAGAGGGTTGGCGCCCATGGTCTCAGGATCTGCCGTCAGGTCACGCGCGGCAGGCATCACTCACCCCCCTCGCGCTCCCTGACCCGGCCCCCGCCTCTCTGACCTCCGTGAGCAGACAGCGTCGTCCGCCCCCGCCCCCGCCCCCGCCCTCGCGCCACCGTGCCTGTCAAATGAGAGGCGACCCACCATGCCGCTGCATGTTCCCCCGGCTCCCGCGCCCGCACTTCGCTCCGTCCTGACCGCGCTCGGCTCGCCCACCGCGGTCCGCGAGGCCCGAACTCCCTCCCTGCGCGCCGCCCAGGGCCCCACCACCCCCGAACTTCCGCTGCCCGTGCATGTCGTGGACGAGATCACCCCTGCGGGTGTCTCCGCGACCCGGCTGGCCGGCTGGCGGTTCCTGATCCGCTGCGGCGACCGCGCGGTGGCCGCGGCCGAGACCCGGCTGACTCCGGACGGCTGGGCGTTCTCGCACTTCTTCGAAGGCCCCTACATCGCCTCCACCGAGCGCGCCCTGCGCCAGGCCGAGGCGATCAAGCAGCCCTACCAGCCGCGCCTGCTGTCGTTCCCCGGCCTGTACATGCTCACCCTCTGGCTGCACGGCGACCGCACGGCGGACGGCGCCTCGGGCCACCCCGACGCCGCGGACATCCTGATCCCGCTGGCCCCGGCGCCGCCCGGCATCGCCTCCCACCTCCCGCACCGCGTCGCCGAGCTGCTTCCGGTGCTCACCCATCGGGCCACTCCCGCACCGACCCCCGCACCGCTCCCTCCGCTGCCTCCCCTGCCCCCGCTGCTCGGCTCCCCCGCCTGACAGCACCCCGCGCGAGCGCTCCGTACCCCGTCGCCCCGTTCCGGGCAGCGGGGTACGCCGCTGTTCGCGGTGGGACCAGTCTCGGATCGGACAATCAGGAAAGGCGCGCGCACAAGCCGTAGAAGTACTCGTACGAGCGGCAAAGGACTCGCCTGAGCGTGAAAATGCGCGACCACGAGAAAGGTCTCGCTCGCACGAGCGACAATACGCTCGAACGAGCCCCGCAGGGTGCCCGGCCCGCCCGGACCAGCCCCATCCGACCACGGCGAACCCCCCGAAGGGACAGGGGAGTTGGGGTGAACCATCCGGGCGGCGGATGCGTCATCAATCTGTGAGAAGCGGGTGCTGCGAAATCCCTGCGGATTGACGCCCGTGGGGCAACACTGGGTTCCGACCGACTTATCAAACGGGGGGCGGCCATGAACGAGGCTTCACGCCGCGAAACAGACCAGACAGCCATCTCAGCCACCACGACAGAGCGAAAGATCCCATCCATGTGCCAGCACCAGCCACCGTGCCCCTCAGCCGACTCCGCCGACCGGGAATCCGCCCGTCTCGTGGCGCACCACCCGGAGCAGGGATGGAGCCTGCTGTGCAACGGTGTCCTGCTCTTCGAGGACACCGGTGAGCTCCTGCCGGACGGCCAGATCATCGCCCCGCACCGTCCGCTGGGCACCGGCAAGGTGATGACCCCGGCGTAGTGCCTGCCGGCGTATTCCGCCGGCGAAGCCCTGCACCACGGGCGGAACGACGGACGCCCGGCGTACTTCCAGGGGCCGGTCGCAGACTCTCACTGCGAGCCGGCCCCCACGTGCGTCCAGGGGCGGTCACCCGGCGTAGCCGCTCGTGTCTCCGTCGAGCGTCCCGGGCGCCCGCTGTACCGACGCCCGGGACAGTGACCGGCGGCCTACTTCAGCGCCTCCCGCAGCGCGAAGTACGCCGGCTTCGGACGCAGGTCCTCGTCCCACGGCAGTGCCGCGCCCTCACCCGGGAACACCGCGGGGATCCACGAATATCGGTCGGTGTAGTCCCACAGCGTGATTCCCACACACCGGCGCACCGCCAGACACGCCTCGGTCATCTCCCGGTACCAGTCGGCCTGCTGCGCCAGCTTCTCCTCGGTCGCAGGCAGCGGCATCCGTACGTCGACCTCGGTGAGCGCCGTGTCGAGGCCGAGCCGGGCGAAGCGGCGGAGGTTGTCCTCCAACGTGGCCGGATAGCCGTACTGGAGCGCCAGATGGGCCTGGAGGCCGAAGCCGTGCAGGGGGACGCCCTGGGCCTTCAGCTCCTTGGCCAGCCGGTGGTAGGCGTCGCTCTTGGGGCCGATCGCCTCGACGTTGTAGTCGTTGAGGTAGAGCTTGGCCCTCGGGTCGGCCTGGTGGGCCCAGCGCAGGGCGTCGGCGATGTAACCGGGGCCGAGCGTCCTGTAGAAGATCGTCTCGCGGTAGGTGCCGTCCTCGTTGAACGCCTCGTTGACGACGTCCCAGGCGTAGATCTTGCCCCGGTAGTGCCGTACCACGGTCTGGATGTGCTTCTTCAGGACGGCCCGCAGCTCGCTCGCCGTCCACTCGCGGCTCGTGAGCCAGCCGGGCAACTGGCTGTGCCAGACGAGGGTGTGGCCGCGCACCTTCTGGTGGTTGGCGCGGGCGAGCTCCACGATCTCGTCGCCCTTGGAGAAGTCGAAGACACCTTGCCGGGGTTCGGTGGCGTACCACTTCATGCTGTTACCTGGGGTGATCTGGTCGAACTCGCTGCCGAGCAGGGCCTTGTACGGCTCGTCGGTGAGCTCGGGGTTGTCGGTCGCGCTGCCGAAGTAGCGGCCGTGACGCTGGGCGAGGTCGGCCAGGGTGGGTTCCTTGCCGCGCCGCTCGTCCGCCTGGGCCACCGGGCCGGTGGCGACGCCGGCCGCGACCAGCACGGCGGCGAGGGCTCCGGCGAGTCTGAGGCGGGAGCGGGTGCGGGTGCGGGTGCGGGTGGTCGTACTACTGCGCATGGTGCGACTCCTCACGTAGCGGTGGTGTGTTGAGCCGTACGTCCGCCTGCGCGCGTCATCCCTTGGTCGCGCCGGCGGTGAGGCCGCCGACGAGCTGGCGCTCGGCGACCGAGTAGAAGGCGAGGGCGGGGATCATGGCCAGCACCAGGTAGGCGAAGACCTTGGCGTAGTCCGCGGAGTACTGCCCCTGGAACTGCTGGACACCGATCGGCAGCGTCCACCACTGCGCGTTGGTGAACACCAGCAGCGGCAGGAAGAAGTTGTTCCAGCTCGTGACGACCGCGAGGACCGAGACCGTGCCGAGCGCGGGCCGCGCCATGGGCAGCAGCACCCGCCAGAAGAAGCCGAACGAGCCGCACCCGTCGAGCGTGGCCGCCTCCTCCAGCTCACCGGGGATCTGCCGGAAGAAGCCCCGGAGGATGATGATCGTCATCGGCAGTCCGAAGGCCGCCTGCGGGAGGATCACGCCGAGCGGGTTGTCCAGCAGGCCGAGGGAGCGCAGCAGCAGGAACAGGGGAAGGGCCGCCACCGCGAACGGGAACATCAGCCCCATGGTGAACAGCGTGAACAGCACCTCCCGGCCGCGGAACGCGAACCGCGCGAAGGAGAAGGCCGACAGGGCGGAGACCGCGACGACCAGGACGGTCGTGCCCACCGCGATCAGCGTGCTGTTCCCGATCAGGCGCCAGAAGTCCCCCGAGCCGAGGAGCCCGGTGTAGTGGGCGGTGACCCACGATTCGGGCAGTCCGACCGGGTTGCGGGAGAGCTCGTCGGTGGACTTGAAGCCGGACAGTGCGGCGTAGAGCAGCGGGACGGCCATGACCGCGCCGACGACGACCAGGACGAGGTGCAGCGGAAGGTTCCTGCGACTTTTCTGCCTGATCGTCACTTTGCGTCACCCCGCATGGTCGTGGTGGCCCCTTCCAGGTCGCGGCGGAGCACGAACCGCTGGTAGGCGAGGGCGAAGACGAGGCTGATGCCGAACATGACCACACTGATCGCGCTGGCGTAGCCGACCTGGTAGCGCTTGAAGCCGTACTGGAACATGGTCACGGCCATGGTCTCGGAGTGGTGGTCGGGGCCGCCCGCGGTGGTCACCCACACCAGGTCGAACAGCTGGATCGACCCGATGACGGACAGGAACACGCTGATGCGCAGGGTCGGCGCGAGCAGCGGCAGGGTGACATTGCGGAAACGCTGCCAGGGTCCGGCGCCGTCGATCAGCGCGGCCTCGGTCAACTCCCGCGGGACGGCCTGCAGTCCGGCCAGGTAGAGCATCATGTGGAAGCCGAAGTACTTCCATGTCATGACCAGGAAGAGGGTCGCCATGACCATGGACGGGTCGGCGAACCACTCCCCGCCCAGCCCGTCCAGCCCGATCCTGCCGAGGAGTTGGTCCGCGAAGCCGTCGTCCGGGGCGAAGATCATGCCGAACAGGATTCCGGTGATGGCCTCGGACAGCACGTACGGCGCGAAGAACAGCATCCGGTACACCGCCCGGCCGCGCAGCCGCTGGTTGAGCAGCACGGCCATGGCCAGCGCGAACGGCAGCTGGACGGCGAGGGACAGCACGACCAGGACCAGGCAGCGCCACAGGTCGCCGAGGAAGACCGGGTCCTGGAACAACCGGGTGAAGTTGTCGGAGCCGACGTAGTCCGACGGCATCCCGAAGCCGCCCCAGCGGAAGAAGGCGGCGTAGAGGGCGAACAGGATCGGCAGCAGCACCAGGACGAGGAAAAGCACCAGGGCGGGTACCTGGAAGCCGACCGCCGTGAGCCAGTGCAGCGCGCGCCGCCGGGTCCGCCCCGGGGCCGCGCCGGCGGACGGGGGCGGCAGGTCGATGTCGGGTCCGGTCCGCTTGTCCGGCAGGAACGTGGACGTCATCGCCGGTTACTGCTCTTGCTTCGCGGTCTTCGTGATCGACTCGGCGACCTGCTGCGGCGACTTGGAGCCGGCGATGAGCGCGCCGACGCTGTCGTTGACCTCCTGGCCGACGGCGGGCGCGTACGCCTGGTCGAGATAGAGCTGGAAGCCGGTGGCGACCTTCAACTGCGCCTGTACGGCCTTGATGTTGGGGTCGCTGATGGCTCTCTCGGCGGCCGGGACCACGGGGAGGACACCGGTCTTCTTGACCAGCTCCACATCCGTCGCCTCGGAGGCGAAGAACTTCAGGAAGTCCACGGCGGCCTGCGGAGCCCCGCTGCGCAGGGCGTGCCCGCCGCCCCCGCCGAACACCTCGGTGATCTCACCCTTGCCGCCCTCGACCGCTGGGAACGGGAAGAAGCCGAGGTCGTCGCCGAGGCCCCTGCCGGCGTCCGCCTGGACTACGGGCGCCCACTGGCCCATGAGCTCCATGGCCGCCTTGCCGTTGCCGACGGTCGCGGCCTGCCCGGTGGGGCTGGAGTAGGCGGCGCCGAGGAAGCCTCTCTGGAAGGGCTGGAGGTCGACGAGTTCCTGGAGGTGCTGTCCGGCCTGGACGAAGGCGTCGCCGGTGAAGTCCTGGTCGTCGTAGGCCTTCTGCAACGCGGAGGCGCCGGCGGTGCGCATCGCGAGGTAGGCCCAGTAGTACATGCCGGGCCACTTCTCCTTGCCGGCGAGGGCGAGCGGGGTGGTGCCCTTGGCCTTCAACTCACGTACGGCGTCGAGGAAACCGCTCCACGTGGTCGGCGGCTCGCTGATGCCTGCGTCCTTGAAGAGGGCCTTGTTGTACCAGAAGCCGACCATGCCCATGTCGAACGGTATGCCGTACACCTTGTCGGCGAGGAGGTACGGCTCCTTCGCGACCGGCAGCAGGCCGCCGGCGAAGTCCTCGGTCCGGTCCGTGAGGTCCTCGACGAGCGCGGCGTCGACCTGCTGCTTCAGGACGCCGCCGCCCCAGGTGTGGAAGATGTCGGGCAGCTTCCCGGAGGCGGTCAGCGCCGTCATCTTCGACTTGTAGGCGTCGTTCTCCCACTGGACGATCTTCACCTTGACCTTGGGGTTCTGGGCCTCGAACTTCTTGGCCAGCGCCGCCCAGACGCCCTTCGTAGGCTCGGTGGTGGAGATGTTCCACCACTCGATGGTGGTCGTCCCGTCCGACGACCCTCCGCCCGAGTCGCCGCCGCAACCGCTCAGTGCCGTCGCGCCCAGACCGGCCGCGGCGGAGGCCGCCAGGAAGCCGCGGCGGGACAGTGCCGGGTCGCCCATCATGCGCTCCTTGGGTACGGGACGACCTGTGCGTGGCCGTCCACGAGATCGAAAGTTTCGGAACTGATCCAGAAAGCTGCGCCGTTGCCGCACCCTAGAGACAGCCGCCGAACGGTGGCAACCCCTTGTACACGGTGGAATCTGGCGCCAACTGTCACGCCGTCTCCGGAACTTGAACCGACGACGGCGCCGCCCGGCAACCGAGGCAGGATGCTGCCGGCGCTAGCAGGCGGCACGGACCCGGGTCACTCTGAAGAACTCTCGCTGGACTTGCCGAAACATTCGCATCGATGGACGAACATTATGGAGCGGGCTGTAAGGGCACCTCGGAGCGGCAAAGCGGCCCCGGGGCAGGACGGGAAGCCGTCCCGCCCGGAGACTTCGGTCGGCCGGGGTCTTACAGGCCCGCGTCGCGGCTGCGGACGTCCTCCAGGGACTCGCGGCGTACCAGGAGCCGAGCGGCGCCGGCGCGTACGGCGACCACGGGTGGGCGTCCGACGAGGTTGTACCCGGAGGCCATGGAGAGGTGGTAGGCACCGGCGACGGGGATGGCGAGCAGGTCGCCGGTGCGCACGTCGCCGGTGCGCACGTCGGCGGGGAGCACGGCATCCGGGGCGAGGACGTCGCCCGCCTCGCAGTGCCGGCCGACCACGGTCACCGTGGCCTGGGCGGCGGTGCTGTGGCGTCCGATGAGGCGGGGGGCGTAGCGCACGCCGTACAGGGCGGGGCGCGGGTTGTCGCTCATGCCGCCGCCGACGGCGACGTAAGTGCGCTCGTCCGTGCGTTTGACCGCGAGGACGCGGTAGAGGGCGATGCCCGCGGGACCCGCGATGGCCCGGCCCGGCTCGATGATCAGCGCGGCAGCGGCAGCCCGGCGGTCACGCACGCCTCGGTCAGTTCCGCGCGGACCCTGCGGGCCGGCGTGGTGAGGTCCAGGGCCGGCTCGCCGGGGCGATAGGGATGCCGTGGCCGCCGCCGAGGTCGAGTTCGGTCAGGACGAGGCCGTGCTGCCGGCGCAGCCGGGCCATGAGGCCGACCAGGCGGCGTACGGCGGCGAGGTACGGCTTGACGCCGGTGATCTGTGAGCCCAAGTGGCAGTGCAGTCCGGTGAGTTCGAGTTGCGGCTGGTCCAGGATCCGGGCGATGGCGTCCTGCGCGTAGCCGTCCGAGAGGGACAGGCCGAACTTCTGGTCCTCGGTGCCGGTGCGGATCTTCTCGTGGCCGCCGGCGCTGATCCCGGGCGCCACCCGCACCATGACCTTCTGATGACCGCCGGGCCCGACCGCCGCGGCGAGCCACGCGATCTCCGAGGAACTGTCGATCACGATACGGCCGACGCCGAGGCGCAGCGCGCTCTCCAGGTCGCGCGAGGTCTTGGCGTTGCCGTGCAGCACGATCCGCTCGGGCGCGAAGCCCGTGGTGACCGCGAGTTCCAGTTCGCCCGCCGAGCAGACGTCGAGACCGAGGCCCTCCTCGTCCATCCAGTGCACCATGGCGCGGCACAGGTACGCCTTGGCGGCGTACAGCACTTCGGCATCGGCGAAGGCGGCCCGGTAGGTGCGGCAGCGTTCGCACACCTCGGTCTCGTCGAGGACGTGGATGGGGGTGCCGAAGCGTTCGGCGACCTCGGCGAGCGGTACGCCTGCCCCGCGGAGCTCGCCGGGCGGGGCTCGGTGGTGTCGGCGGGCCATACGGACAGCCCTGACGCGAGGGCGTGTTCGTGAACGGTCGTCATGTGCGCTTCCCCCTTCAGCCGAACTGCGGTGCGAGGGTCGGAGCCGTCGGCTCGACCGGCGCGGGAGCCGGTGCCGACAGCGGCGGGTCCACCGTGACGGTGGTGGCGCCGAGGGGTGCGGCCAGGGTGCGCAGGGCGGGCTCGGCGAGCCTGATCCAGGGCTGGCCGGGGCCGAGGGTAGCGGTCAGCCTGCGGACGGAGGTGAAGCCGACGGCCGTGCGGTCGCCGAGGGGCGTACGGAAGAGGCGGACCGCGCAGCCCGAGGGTCCCGGCCGGACCGGGACGAACAGGGGCCCGGCCGGGGAACGATCGGAAGGCTCGGGATCTTCACCGCACAGGATGTCTGTCATGGATGCCTCCTGGAGGATCCGAGAAAGTGGGTCGAGGTCGGGGCAGCCCCGGACACGGGGAGGCGGACCGGGGCGCACCTGACGACGCTATGCCCGCCGGGCCGACGCTGCGGACGCCTGATGACGCGGTGCTGACGGGGGACGGGCGGATACTGACGGGTCGCTGACGCCGGGGGACGCGGGGCCGGCTGACAGGGCGGGCGGGCACGCGGGGGCGCGTGTCAGTCGTCGGCGAGCCGGGAAGTCAGGAAACCCGGCGTCGACGCTCGCGGGCACGGGGACGAACTCGTCCGGCACCGCTCCCACTGTCGGCGAGGACACACCCCGCCACGTCTTCCACGACCACCACCCGGTTCATCAGTTGCCCTTGATCAGTCCGTTGAGCGCGATGTTGATTTCGAGGACATCGACGCGGGGCTCGCCCATGAAACCGAGGGTCGACCTTCGGCGCGCTCCCCGACGAGCTTCTCCACGACCACGAGCACTCCAGGGCGGGCGACGTGGCCCGGTCCTCGGGCGTTGCCCCCACCCGCTTGACAGCGGGAGCCAGAAGGGGGGCCCTCCTCCCCATGACGCTGGGTGTCCACCCGACGCGAGCCGCCCGGTCACCCCCGCCCACCCTCGCAGCGCTCCCGTAAGCCCCGGAGCTCGATCGTTGCTGCCCCGCCCACTGCGACGCGGCGAGTCTTAACGGAAGCTTGACGCCGCCGGAGCCCTCATCCGTGGGCCCATGCGTCACTCTCTGCTTACGCTGGTGCCGCCGTCCGCGTGATGGCCGGACTCCACGCCGATCCGCACCTCTGGAGCAGCCGATGGCCACCACCACCGAACGCCCCTCGCCCCATCGTCTGCGCACCTGGATGCTCCAGGGGCTGTCCGACATAGGCAAGGGCCACGGTCCCCAGGGGCCGCACGCCGAGCCGGAGCCCGCCCACAAGGGGCAGCGCTGGTATCGCGTCATGTGTCTCACCGGTGTCGACTATTTCTCCACCCTCGGCTACCAGCCCGGCATCGCGGCTCTCGCGGCAGGTCTTCTCTCCCCGGTGGCGACCATCGTCCTCGTGATCGTCACCCTCGCGGGCGCTCTGCCCGTCTACCGGCGGGTGGCCGAGGAGAGCCCGCACGGCGAAGGCTCCATCGCGATGCTGGAGCGGCTGCTGTCCTTCTGGAAGGGCAAGCTGTTCGTCCTGACCCTGCTCGGCTTCGCCGCCACGGACTTCCTGATCACCATCACGCTGTCGGCGGCCGACGCCTCGACCCACCTGGTCGAGAACCCGCACCTGCACAGCGCCCTGCACGACAAGCAGATGCTGATCACCCTCGTCCTCGTCGCCCTGCTCGGCGCGGTGTTCCTCAAGGGCTTCCTGGAGGCGATCGGCGTCGCCGTCGCCCTGGTCGCGAGCTACCTCCTGCTCAACGCCGTCGTCGTGGTCGTCGGCCTCTACCACGTCCTCACCGAGGGGCACGTGGTCACGGACTGGTCCAACGCCCTCACCACCGAGCACGGCAACGTCTTCGTCATGATCGGCGTGGCCCTGATCGTCTTCCCCAAGCTCGCGCTCGGCCTCTCCGGCTTCGAGACCGGTGTCGCCGTGATGCCCCACGTCAAGGGCGACCCGGGCGATACCGAGGACCGTCCGCTGGGGCGTATCCGGGACACGAAGAAGCTGCTCACGACCGCCGCCCTGATCATGAGTGGCTTCCTGATCACGACAAGCTTCATCACCACCCTCTTGATCCCGTCGAAGGAGTTCGAGCCGGGCGGCCAGGCCGACGGCCGTGCGCTGGCGTTCCTCGCCCACGACTACCTCGGCAACACGTTCGGCACGGTCTACGACATCTCGACGATCGCCATCCTGTGGTTCGCCGGCGCTTCCGCCATGGCCGGCCTGCTCAACCTGATGCCCCGCTATCTGCCCCGGTACGGCATGGCCCCGCACTGGGCACGCGCGGTGCGTCCGATGGTCATCGTCTTCACCCTCGTCGCCTTCCTCGTCACCTGGATCTTCGACGCCGACGTCAACGCCCAGGGCGGCGCGTACGCCACCGGCGTCCTGGTGCTCATCAGCTCCGCGGCCATCGCCGTGACCATCGCGGCCCGCAAGGCCGGCCAGCGGAAGTGGACCATCGCGTTCGCGGTCATCTCCGCGGTGTTCCTGTACACGACCGTCGCGAACGTCATCGAGCGCCCCGACGGTGTGAAGATCGGCGCCTGCTTCATCGCGGGCATCATCCTCATCTCCCTCCTTTCGCGGCTGCGGCGCGCCTTCGAGCTCCGCGTGACCGGCGTGACGCTGGACGCCATGGCGGAGCGGTTCGTCCGGGACATGGCCAGCCGGAAGATACGGCTCATCGCCAATGAGCCCGACCGGCGTGACAAGGCCGAGTACCGCGACAAGATCGAGCAGATCCGCAACGACAACGACCTGCCCGAGCAGGAGGACTTCGTCTTCGTCGAGGTGACGGTCACCGACCCGTCCGAGTTCGAGGCGGGCCTGACCGTGCGCGGCGAGGTCATGCATGGCCGCTACCGCGTCCTCACCCTGGAATCCTCCTCCATCCCCAACGCCCTGGCCGCCCTTCTCCTCCACGTCCGCGACACCACCGCTCGCATCCCCCACATCTACTTCGAGTGGACCGAAGGCAGCCCCTTCGCCAACTTCCTGCGCTTCATCCTCTTCGGCCAGGGCGAGGTCGCCCCGGTCACGCGCGAGGTACTGCGCGAAGCGGAGCCGGACCGCGCGCGTCGGCCTCGCGTCCACACCGGCTGAGCGGGCGGATCGAGCCCGGACGCCGCTCGCAGGGCACCGACCCCGGGGCACGCCATACACCGGCACCGGCACCGTCACCGGCACCGTCACCGTCACCGGCCACTTCACGCCAGAATCCCGTCCATATTCGGCTGTACACGGTCAGGGTCCCGTCAGCGCCGGTTACAGCGGCCCTCGCGCGCCCTACCTTCGCCTCATGGGACGGAGTGGACCGCAAGGCCACACCGGCGACCGCCACTGGTGCGGCAGCGCCTGTTTCGCCGTGGGCTGCGCTCTCGGCTTCGCGGCCATGACCGAGCTGGTCGACTGGGACGCGGGCACCCTGACGCCGCCACGCACCCTGCTCTGGCTGGCCCTGTCCGCGACGCTGTGCGTGGTGCTGCTGCCGCCGTACGTCACCGCGGGCCCAGGCTGGCTGGCCGTCCAGGGCACGGTCCGCAGGCACGTCGTGTGCACGGACGCCCTGGTGACCGTACGGCAGTACGAGGGTGTCTCCCTGCACCTGGTTCTGCGCGACGCCTACGGCCACCGCCTGGAACTCGACCCCCGCGTCCTCGTCGCCAACCCGCTGCTGTGGCACGAGCTGGACACGGGGATGCGCCGCTCGCTTGAACGCGGCACGCTGCGCGAGGGCGCGGACGTGCTGAGGCGCATCGGCCACCGGATCGACGACGAGACGGCCCAGTCGGTGCTCAGGGCTTCGGGGCTCTCATGACGAGCGAGCGCCGGGCACGACGTATCAGGATCCGTCCGAGGCCGATCTCCCCGGTGATCACCACCCGGAGGACCACCGGGCCATCGGCGTCGCCGTTCGCTCGGGTCTTGATCTTGGCGTAGTTCGACACGAGGGAGTCCGTGTCCACGGCCACTCCAGGCGGAGTCACGAGTTTCAAGGTGCCGCCGCACATGTCGAGATCGATGTGCAAGGTGTCCCGCGTGATCACCGCTTGGCTCAGGTCGAGCGTCACATCGCCCCACGCCGAGACGATCTCCAAGCGCCGGGGGACCACCCAGCCCTCCCCACGCCGGACCGAACCGCCCCGCTGCTCGATCCGCACGACGTCCTTGGGCTCGGCCACGAGGATGTCGTCCACGTCGACCGGCAGGTCCCTCGTCAGGGCGGTCAACTCGCCCATCATGCGGGCGGTCAGGGCGGCCTCCACACGCTCGTCCAGTTCCTCGACGGTCAGCCGACCGTCACCCGCCGCTCTCCGCAGCACGTCAACGACCCGGTCCCGGTCCTCGTGCGAAGCCCTCAACACGGGCGCCTCGTCCCTGCCCACCAGCCCAGCCGACATGCCCTCACCCCGTTCGCCACCCCATCGACGAAACTAACGCTATATCGCGTCATACGTGTTTGCCAAGCTCTGGCCATGACCGCCGCGTCCGGCCCTATCGTGATCCGCATGCAGTCCTACACAATCGGCCAGGCCGCCCGTCTGCTCGGCGTGAGCCCCGACACCGCGCGCCGCTGGGCGGACGCCGGTCGAGTGGCCACCCACCGCGACGAGACCGGACGCCGACTCATCGACGGCCAGGACCTCGCCGCGTTCTCGGTCGAACTCGCCAAGTCCGGTACCGGCGAGGAGGAGACCTCGCACACCTCCGCCCGCAACGCCTTCCCCGGCATCGTCACCGCGATCAAACTCGGCGACGTCGCCGCCCAGGTCGACATCCAGGCCGGCCCGCACCGACTGGTCTCCCTGCTGACCCGCGAGGCGGTCGAGGAACTGGGCCTGGAGGTCGGCATGGAGGCCACCGCCCGCGTGAAGTCGACGAACGTCCACATCGACCGCGCGTGACCGGGCAGCCGACACACTTACGGTGGGGCCGGGATCAACAATCACCAAAAGCTCCATGAGCACCCGTAAGGCCCTATAAGCCCCACCGTCTGCGAGGCGTACCCCCATGAGCCTGAGCATCCGCAACCAGCTCCCCGGCACGATCACCGCCGTCACCCCCGGCGAGGTCATGGCGACCGTCAAGGTCCGCCTCGCCGGCGGCCAAAGCCTCACCGCCGCGATCACCCTGGAGGCCGTCGAGGATCTCGGTCTGACCGATGGCAACGCCGTGACCGCCCTCGTGAAGGCTACGGAAATCTCCCTGGCCACCGCCCCGATCGAGGGCCTGTCCATCCGCAACCAGCTCCCCGGCACGGTGTCCGGCATCGCCACCGGCGGCGCCATGGCCTCCGTCAAGATCGCCACGGAGGGCGCCTCCCTGACCGCGGTCATCACCAGGGACGCCACCACCGACCTCGCTCTCTCCCCCGGCGTGCCGGTCGTAGCGCTGATCAAGGCGACGGAGGTGGCGCTGGCCAAGGCGTGACGCAAGGGGGCGTAGCCGGGGCGTAGCAGGTGGGCGTACAAGATCGGACCGGACACAGAAGGGCTCCGCCCGGCCGAGTACGGCGGCCAAGACGGAGCCCTTCCCTCACCTACGTCGGTGCGTGAGCCCTGCGGACGTCAGTCCTCCGGACGTCAGTCCTCCGGACGTGGGTCGTCGGGACGTTGGTCGTCCGGACGTTGGTCGTCCGGACGCCAACCCTCCGGGGTGTCAGTCCTCGTACGCATCCAGCGGCGGGCAGGAACAGACCAGGTTCCGGTCGCCGAAGGCCTGGTCGATCCGGCGCACCGGCGGCCAGTACTTGTCGGCGACCGACACACCGGCCGGGAACACGGCCTCCTCACGGCCGTACGCATGCTCCCACTCCGCGCCTAGCGCACGGGCGGTGTGCGGAGCGTTGCGCAGCGGGTTGTCGTCGGCGGGCCACTCGCCCGACCCGACCTTCTCGATCTCCGCGCGGATGGCGATCATCGCCTCGCAGAACCGGTCGAGCTCGATCAGGTCCTCGGATTCGGTCGGCTCGATCATCAGCGTCCCGGCCACCGGGAACGACATCGTCGGCGCGTGGAAGCCGTAGTCGATGAGCCGCTTGGCCACGTCGTCGACGCTCACCCCGGTCGCCTTGGTCAGCGGCCGCAGATCGATGATGCACTCGTGCGCGACGAGCCCGCCCGGTCCGGTGTAGAGCACCGGGTAGTGCGGCTCCAGCCGCTTGGCGATGTAGTTGGCGGACAGCACCGCCACCTGCGTGGCCCGCTTGAGCCCCTCGCCGCCCATGAGCCGGACGTACGCCCACGAGATCGGCAGGATCCCGGCGGAACCCCAGGGCGCGGCCGAGATCGGCCCCACACCCGTGTCCGGGCCGGCCGCGGGCTGCATCGGGTGGTTCGGCAGGTACGGCGCCAGGTGCGCTCGCACCGCCACGGGCCCGACACCCGGGCCGCCACCACCATGCGGGATGCAGAAGGTCTTGTGCAGGTTCAGATGCGAGACGTCCCCGCCGAAGTGCCCAGGCTTGGCGAGACCGACCAGGGCGTTGAGGTTCGCGCCGTCGACGTACACCTGCCCGCCGGCCTCGTGCACCTGCGCGCAGATGTCGGCGACGTGCTCCTCGAACACACCGTGCGTAGAGGGGTACGTGATCATCAGCACCGCCAACTGGTCGCGGTGCTGCTCGATCTTCGCCCGCAGGTCCTCGACGTCGATCTCCCCGTCCTCGGCGGTCTTGACGACGACGACCTTCATCCCGGCCATGACGGCACTGGCGGCGTTCGTCCCGTGCGCGGACGACGGGATGAGGCAGACGGTCCGCTGCTCGTCGCCGTTGGCCCGGTGGTACCCGCGTACGGCGAGCAGCCCGGCCAGCTCACCCTGCGACCCGGCGTTGGGCTGCAGCGACACCTTGTCGTAGCCGGTGACCTCGGCGAGACGTTCCTCCAGCTCGCGGATGAGCGTCAGATAGCCCTGCGCCTGCTCGGCGGGCGCGAAGGGGTGCAGTTGACCGAACTCCGGCCAGGTGACCGGCTCCATCTCGGTCGTCGCGTTCAGCTTCATCGTGCAGGAGCCCAGCGGGATCATGCCCCGGTCCAGCGCGTAGTCACGGTCCGCGAGCCTGCGCAGGTAGCGCAGCATCGCCGTCTCGGAACGGTGCTGGTGGAAGACGGGGTGCGAGAGGTACGCGTCGGTGCGCAGCAGCGCGCCCGGCAGGACGTCCTCGGTCTCCGCGTCCAGCGCCTCGATGTCGCCCTCGACCCCGAAGGCCGTCCACACAGCGGCCAGTTGCGCCCGCGTGGTGGTCTCGTCGCAGGCGATGGACACATGGTCGGCGTCGACGAGGTGCAGGTTGACGCCGTTCTGCCGGGCGGCGGCGACGATCTCGGCGGCCTTGGAGGGCACACGCACGGTCAGCGTGTCGAAGTACGAGCCATGAACGACCTCGACCCCACCGGCCGCGAGCCCCGCGGCGAGGACGGTGGCGTACCGATGGGTCCGCCGGGCGATGCCCTTCAGCCCCTCGGGCCCGTGGTAGACGGCGTACATTCCCGCCATCACGGCGAGCAGCACCTGAGCGGTGCAGATGTTGCTGGTCGCCTTCTCCCGCCGAATGTGCTGCTCACGCGTCTGCAGAGCCAGCCGGTACGCCTTGTTCCCGTCCGCGTCCACGGACACGCCCACGAGCCGCCCCGGCAGGCTGCGCGCGAACTTCTCCTGTACGGCCATGTAGCCGGCGTGCGGCCCGCCGAAGCCCATCGGCACACCGAACCGCTGCGTCGTCCCGACCGCGATGTCCGCCCCCAGCTCACCGGGCGACTTCAGCAGCGTGAGCGCGAGCAGATCGGCGGCGACGGTGACGAGGGCACCGAGTTCATGCGCCTGATCGATGACGGGCTTGATATCCCGTACGACACCGGAGGCGCCCGGGTACTGCAGGAGCACGCCGTTGATCTCACGCCCGGCGACCTCGGCCGGAATACCGTCGCTGAGGTCGGCGACCACGACCTCCACACCGGTCGGCTCGGCGCGGGTCTCGATCACGGCGATGGTCTGCGGAAGCACATCCGCGTCGACCAGGAACAGCCCCTTCTTGTTCTTGCCCATGCGCCGGGACAGGGCCATGGCCTCGGCCGCCGCGGTCCCCTCGTCGAGCAGTGAGGCGCCGGAGGTCGGCAGCCCGGTGAGATCGGCGACCACGGTCTGGAAGTTGAGCAGGGCCTCGAGCCGCCCCTGGGAGATCTCGGGCTGGTACGGCGTGTAGGCCGTGTACCAGGCAGGGTTCTCCATCACATTGCGCAGGATGACCGGCGGCGTGAACGTCCCGTAGTACCCGAGCCCGATCATCGAGTCCAGCACCTGATTGCGATCGGCGAGCGACCGCAGCTCGGCCAGCACCTCGGCCTCGGTGCGCGCCCCCGGCAGCTCAAGAGAGTCGGCATTCTTGATCACATCCGGCACCGCCGCGGCGGTCAGCTCGTCCAGCGAGCCGTACCCGACCTGGGCGAGCATCTTGGCCCGAGCCTCATGATCGGGACCGATGTGACGCTGCTCGAAGGGGATTCCCTGCTCGAGCTCGGAGAGCGGAATGCGGTGGGCGGTCATTGCGGAGGCCTCCTGGTCTGACGCGACCTTCGAGGGGCACCACGGCGCGGGTACCCATACGGCCTCCCCCTCTGTCATCTCAACCTGAGAGCTTCACCGGGGCGCCCGAGGGCTCCGGTTTTCACCGTCGGTGAGAGCGGAAGCCGTCGACACCCGCCCTGCTTTCCAGAGTGACCTCGTCCGTGCGGTACGTGTGCCTGAGAGATTCCGGGGAGGATTTGCTCCTTCGGCGCCTCCGATGATGCCTGGAGGACTCTCCCGCACGGGGTCAGCAGCCGCTTGCAAGCCTACCAGCGGGGTCAACGCACGAACCTTCGAGTGGCCGCTCTCACCAATGTGCCTTTTCGTAGTGCTTACGGATGAGTTGCGACCAAGTGGAGGGCCCGTGCAGACCGACATCGATCCGCGCAACCTGATCGGCCGCAAGGCCTTCGACCGCAACGGCACCAAGATCGGCACCATCGACGAGGTCTACCTCGACGACGCGACCGGAGTGCCGGAATGGGCGGCGATACGCACCGGCCTGTTCTCCCGGGACGCCTTCGTCCCCCTGGAGCCCAGCGAACTGGTCGAGGGCAGCCTGCACGTCCCCTTCGACCGCGCCCTGATCAAGGACGCCCCCGACTTCGGCGTAGGCCGCCACCTCTCCCCCGAACAGGAACTCCAGCTCTACCACCACTACGGCCTCGACGTGGCCCCACCGCCCCCGATCCCGGACCGAGACTTCGGCAACCTGGCAGGCACGGAGGACACCTGACCCCCACACCACACCACCGACGCACCCTCCCACCAGGAACCACACCGAAGGCCGGCTTGCCTCTGCACCCAGCGCGACGGCCCCCCACCACCCAAGCCGTTCGCCCACACCGTCACAACGACCGCACACGTACCCAGCCGAAACCCAGCGCCCCCACCCACCAAGACCGACGCGCCCCCCACCATGCGGGCAGTGTCCAGCCGGCCTGCGGGCAGTCGCCTGACCAGCCTGTGGCCAGCTGCCCCAAGTTGCTTGCTCCCAAGGCCCCGCCCACTCGGACAGCACCGCGCGGCACCCACTCGGCCCCCAGCCAGTGGCCTCACCCAGTGTCCGGACGGTCATCGTCTGAGCGCATTCCCAGCGCGGCACGCCAACTGCCCTCCTGCAACCAGTCGCCCCACCCGGCCTACGCCCAGCGCAGTGACCCAACCAGCGCCTGGCGACACCCGCTCATCCAGGCCCAGCCCCCCACCCCGGCCAACCCGAGGGCAGCACCCGCCAGCCCTGGGGCAGCCACCCCACCCAGCAGGCACCTCGCGGCACCCACCCACCTCCGCCCAACGGCTCCACACAGCCTGCGGGCAATCGTGCCGCTGGGCGGCACAACACAAAGCCGCGGGAGCCACGGCCCCCACCACCCCTCCGCGCCCTACGCCGGCACCACAGGCCCCGCCCCGGACGCCCCACCCCCCGCTTCCCAAACCCCCGGTCTCCGCGCCACCAACGGCAACGGCTCCGCCGCCTCCAACTCCGGATCGTCGACCCGAAACGTCCGCACCCGCCCCGGCTCCGACCCAGGCGTCTCGAACCGCACCGTCACCCGCCCGAGCCCACTCCCCTGCACCCACCCATGCCCGTACTCGGCATGCCGCACATCATGCCCAGCAGCCCACCGCCGCTCGACATGCACGGCCTCCCGCTCCTCCGCAGGATCCTCGTGATCCCCCTCATCCTCAGCGGGCTCCAGCCGCTCCCCTGCCGCCTGCGCGAACAGGTCCTCCTGCGTGTAGTCGGCCAGCCCACTCACCCCGACCCCCAGCAGCCGCACACCTCCTGTCGTGTCCACGGAATCCAGCAGCCGCGCAGCGGCCTCCCGCACCACAGCGGGGTCATCCGTCGGCCCCCGCAGCGTCTCGGACCGGGTCAAGGTCGAAAAGTCGTACCGCCGCACCTTCAGCACGATCGTCCGCCCGGACAACCCGGCCGCACGCAGCCGCTGCACACACCGGTCGGCCAGCCGCTGCACTTCCAGCCCCACCCGGACCCGGTCGTGGATGTCCACGTCATACGTGTCCTCGACCGACACCGACTTGGCCTCCCGCTCGGCCACCACGGGCCGCTCGTCATGGGCCAGCGCCATGGCGTACAGGGCATGCCCATGAGCCTTGCCCAGCAGCCGAACGAGCTCGTCCTCCCCCGCCTCGGCGATCTCATTCACCGTATGGATCCCGGCCCGCCGCAGATGGTCCCCCGTCGCCGGCCCCACCCCCGGCAACGTGCGCACCGACATCGGCCCGAGCAACGCCCGCTCGGTGCCCGGCTCGATCAGCACCAGCCCGTCGGGCTTGGCCTCCTCCGAGGCGATCTTCGCCAGCATCTTGGACGCCGCCAGCCCCACCGAGCCGGCGAGCCCGGTGACCGCACGTATGTCGGCGCGCAGCTTCACCCCGACCAGCCGCGCCGACTCCGCGTCCCAGGCCGCTCCCCCGGCCTCCAGGTCCACGAAGGCCTCGTCCAGACTCAGCGGTTCCACCAGCGGAGACAGCTCCCGCAGCAGCCCCATCACCTGCTCGCTGATCTCACGGTAGATCCCGAAGCGCGGCACGAGATACGCGGCATTCGGCGCCAGCCGCCGCGCCTGAGCCATGGGCATCGCCGAGTGCACCCCGAAAACCCGAGCCTCGTAGGACGCGGTGGCAACGACTCCACGCGGCCCGAGCCCACCCACGATCACGGCCTTCCCGCGCAGGCTCGGCTTGGATGCCTGCTCCACCGAGGCGTAGAAGGCATCCATGTCGAGATGCAGGATCGTGGGCGCGTTTCTCACATCTCCGATGCTGCCTCACGCCACTGACAATGCCCTGCTACGCCCGCCGGTCTCGTCCACCCGACCACCAGGGGGCCCGTCGGCTCAGACCACGAACGCTCTCAGACCGCCCGGTTACGCCGCCGGGCCAGCTCGTCCGCCGGGTTGTGCCCGACCAGCGTCTCCCCGGTGTCGATCCGCTCCCCGTGCAGCTGCGACAACGCGCTCTCGACGTCCCGCCACACCACTCCGACGGCGATCCCGAAGATCCCCTGACCACCCTGGAGCAGCGCATGGACCTCGTCCGGCGAGGTGCACTCGTACACCGTCGCGCCGTCGCTCATCAGCGTCATGCGCTCGAGATCACGAAAGCCCTGCTCACGCAGATGCTGCACGGCGGTGCGGATGTTCTGCAGCGACACACCGGTGTCGAGGAACCGCTTGACGATCTTCAGGACGACGACGTCCCGGAAGCTGTACAGCCGCTGCGTCCCCGACCCGTAAGCGGGCCGCACGCTCGGCTCGACGAGGCCGGTGCGCGCCCAGTAGTCCAGTTGCCGGTAGGTGATGCCGGCGGCCGCACATGCCGTCGGACCGCGATAGCCGATCTGCTCGGACGCCATGGCCGTCGCCTCTCCGCTGCTCGGCACGGCCGTGGGGCGCTGCGGAGCGTGATCGGCCGCGCCGGAGGCAGGGGTGAATCCCATGCCCGAACGCAGCTGAGAGCCTGAGGGAGGGTACGGACCGCTCTCCCCGAAACTGTGTCCGGGGGCACCCCCACCCGTACCGTCGCCGCTGCTTCTCACGCCGACCTCCGTCCTTGACCTGCCTTCTCGACGGTAGGCAGTCACCAGGGGTGCGTCAACGATCGCCACACTCGGCACGCCGAGTGATAATCACCCTAGGAGTGGTTTCCCGCACCCCACCGCGGGGAAAGGCTAGCCGAATGCGCTCGAAGCAAGCCGCAGGACGCTCTCGCTCGCCGCTGGCAAATGCCGGCATTTGAGCTGTAACCGGCTGAGGGCCGCCCGTCACGGTCCGCGAGTCCGCCGGGCCGCCCCGCCGCTTCACTGACTGCTGGTGCCGAAGTCCTCCGGCGAGATCTGGTCGAGGAACTCGCGGAACTTCTCCACCTCGTCCTCCTGCTCGTCCGGAATCGCGATGCCCGCGTCGTCGAGCACTCCGTCGCTGCCGTAGATCGGCGTTCCGGTGCGCAGGGCCAGCGCTATGGCATCGGACGGGCGGGCGCTCACCTCGACCCCGCTGGCGAAGACCAGCTCCGCGTAGAAGACGCCCTCACGCAGGTCCGTGATGCGTACTTCGGTGAGCTCCTGACCGACGGCCTCCAGCACGTCCTTGAACAGGTCGTGGGTCAGCGGTCGCGCGGGGGCCATGCCCTGCTGGGCGAAGGCGATCGCCGTCGCCTCCCCCGGCCCGATCCAGATGGGGAGGTAGCGGTCGCCTCCCACTTCACGCAGGAGCACGATCGGTTGGTTGGAGGGCATTTCGACCCGGACACCTACGACATCGAGCTCGTTCACACAGCAACCCTAGGCCGTGCTCGGGACGTTTGGGTAGTCGGGCCGGGAACGGGTGGCCGATCCGGGGCACCCCGGGACGCCCGGTCAGGGCAGCCGCACGCCGAGGGCGGTCTGCACCAGCGCGGCATGCAGCCTCACCGTGAGCCCCGCCAGTTCCTTCGCACGGGCCTCGGCATGCGCCCTGGTCTGCGGATTACGGTGCCGTCGCAGCGGCGCCACGACCTGGTCCACGAGCCCGGCCTCACGGTCGGCGGCGGCCTTCATCACCCGCAGATGGCGTGGCTCGATCCCGAACCGGCCCAGCTCGGCGACCAGCGAGGCCACGGTGACCGCCTCCGCCTCGTACGCCCCGTCCGGCAGCGGAGTGATCAGCCCGTACGACTCCCATTCCTCGAGCTCCTGCTCACCGATCTCGGCGGCGGCGAGCAGCTCGGCCCGCCCGATCCGGGCTGCGGTCGGCCTCTCGACCGGCTCCAGGACGGTTTCGCCGTCACGCTGACGGCACAGGGCCGGCAATGGTGCGGCCTCACCGCGCTCCGTGGCGTCCAGGTGCTCGCGGATCACCTTGAGCGGCAGATAGTGGTCCCGCTGCATCCGCAGGACGTGACCGAGCCGCTCGATGTCCCGCGCGCTGAACTTGCGGTACCCCGAGGGGGTCCGCTGCGGCTCGACAAGGCCCTCCGACTCCAGGAAACGGATCTTGGAGATGGTGATGTCAGGGAACTCCTCGCGCAGCACGTTCAGCACCGTGCCGATGCTCATCAGCCGACTGTCCGTGGCGGCGGTGCCGTGCTCGGCACCGCCGCTCGGTGTTTTCAGCATGGACCTTCCCTGGGTCTCCCCGGACGGCATCCGGGGGAAGGGTCAGTAGCCCCGCTGGCTCGCGTAGAAGACCAGCCGGTACTTGCCGATCTGCACCTCGTCACCGTTGTTCAGAGCGACCTGGTCGATCCGTTCGCGGTTGACGTACGTACCGTTGAGGCTGCCGACGTCGGCCACCGTGAACGTGCCGTCCTGACCGCGACGGAACTCCACATGCCGACGCGAGACCGTCACGTCGTCCAGGAAGATGTCGCTCTGCGGGTGCCGTCCGGCCGTGGTCAGATCGCTGTCCAGGAGGAAGCGACTGCCGGAGTTCGGCCCGCGGCGCACCACGAGAAGCGCGGAGCCGAGAGGCAGCGCTTCGACCGCCGCCTGGGCCTCGGGAGACAGCGCCGGAATCGGCGTCTGGCCGGTGGCCTCGGCATCGTAGGCCTCAAGGCCCGAGATGGAGATCGTGGAGGTGGTCTCGGACGGGCGCTCGGCCGCGCCGCCGGCCCGCAGCGGCGCGCCACAGTTGGAACAGAAGCGGCTGTTCTCCGCGTTGCGGTTACCGCACCTCGTACACACCAGGGCCGACATCGGGGAAAACCCTCCACCCGTACTTGAGGTTGACGGTTGCCCGAAACCTATGCCGCCGGACTGGCCAGGGTCAACCGACGGCGCGCCCTGACCTCCGGGAATGTCACCGCCCGGCCCAGGCACCTGGTCC
The DNA here is from genome assembly GCF_040612485.1 of Streptomyces sp. NPDC006385. NCBI lineage: Bacteria > Bacillati > Actinomycetota > Actinomycetes > Kitasatosporales > Streptomycetaceae > Streptomyces > Streptomyces sp. NPDC006385. The sequence goes on along the minus strand of NZ_JBEXQG010000052.1, from coordinate 5,865 downwards.
CTGAACAGCGGGCGCTGACCTTCCTCGTCCCCCTGTGCGCGATGACGAGCGGTCGCGTTGTCGCTGCCCTCTCGCGCGCTCTTCCCGAACAACTTCGCAAACAACTTCACGGGCGATTCCCCTTGACCGAAACAGACCCGCCCGTGGGGCAGGACGAACCCTGACTGCACTCTCTGACCGACCCGGACATCCTCACAACGTCCGTCTCCACCAGACAGTTTCCACCACGCACCACCCAATCGGTGCGCCGACCCCCCGCAACCTCATGCCCTCGCCGGACGTCCCCCATGCACCCCCGGTTCACTGGGAGGACGACCGAGCGTAGTCAGGCCGCTTCGCCGCTCGCAAGGCGTCCACGACGATCTTGTCCGACCGCTCGATGGTCACGGTGGCCTGCTCCTTCTCGAGAGTCTGCACCACGCCTCCAGGGATGTTGAGCGCCGGTTCGAGGTCCTGCGGCTTGCCGATGACCTTGAAACGATAGGGCGCGTTGATCTTGTTCCCGTCGACGCTCACGCCATTGCCGGAATCCGTCAGATACGTGCCGGCGACAACGCGTACGCCGTTCACCTGGATCGCCTCCGCACCGGCCGCGCGCAGCTCCTGGATCGCGTCGAGCAGCATGTCCGCCTCGACCGTCCCCTTCGTGTCGTCGATGGTCACCGTGATGCCGGGTCCCTGGGCAGCCACCGTGCCCGCCAGAATGCCGAGTTGTCTCTCCTTCTCGACCGTCTGCCTGCGGGCCTCCTCGGCCTGGTTCGAGCTGTTCTCCAGCTCGTCGCGCTGCCTTTCGAGACCTTGCTTCTCGTCCTCAAGACGCTGAGTACGGTCATCCAGTTCATCGAGGATGCGAACGAGATCTTCCTGACGTGCGCCACGCAGCGCGCTGTCGCCGTCGCTGTTCGAGGCGACCTGGACGGCCAGGCCGAAGCCGAGGCCGAACAGCAGCACGGCGACGATGAGTTGGGCCCTGGTGATCCGCGGCGGCCACAGCCCCTTCACCAGCCGCTGCCGCCCGGTCAGCTCGCCCTGCTCGCTCTCCGGCTCCTCGGGGGGCACCACCGCCTCGGTCGCGCCGGCCGGCACCTCCTCGGGCAGTTCCTTGCGCAGCCGGTTCTCGGGCGTGTCGTCGTGGTTGCTCATCGGCCTCACGCCTCATGCCCGGAACACGTGACGGCGAATCGCCGCGGCGTTCGAGAAGATACGGATGCCGAGCACGACGACGACACCGGTGGAGAGCTGGGCGCCCACGCCCAACTTGTCGCCGAGGAACACGATCAGCGCGGCCACGACCACGTTGGACAGAAACGACACCACGAAGACCTTGTCGTCGAAGATGCCGTCGAGCATGGCCCGCAGGCCACCGAAGACTGCGTCCAGAGCCGCCACGACGGCGATCGGCAGATAAGGCTCGACGACCGCCGGAACCTCAGGCCGGACCAACAGGCCGGCCACGACTCCCACGACGAGGCCCAGTACGGCGATCACGATGTGCCCTTCTCGGTGTTCTCGGTGTTCGGCTGTGCTGTACGTACGATCACGCTCGGTGCGGCGGGAAGGCGAAGGTCGTCCTGCACGGAGATGTTGGTCCTGATCCCGAAGTTCTCCTGCAGGGCGTGCAGGTAGAGCCCGTCGGCACTGTCCTGGAACCTGGTGCTCAAACGCTCCCCGTCCCCCACCGCAAGCACCGTGTACGGCGGGACCAGCGGCTTGTTGTCGACCAGTATCGCGTCACCCGCGGCCCTGATCGCCGACAGGGCGGTCAGCCGCTGCCCGTTGATGGAGACGGCCTCGGCACCCGATTCCCACAGCCCGTTGACCACCCGCTGCATGTCCCGGTCGCGCACCCTCCCGGTGTCGGAGAACCCGGACGTCCCACGCGGATCGCCGTCGCCGCCCGAGGAGGCTTCCTTGGCGTCGTTCACGACCAGCTTCACTCCGGGCCCGTGCACCTCGACAGCGCCCGCCAGAATGCCCACGAGCTCCGCCTGATCGCTGTGGCCCGCCGTTCTCAGCGCCTCGCGCTGCCGCGCGCTCACGTCGTCGCGGAGCTTGTCGACGTTCTCCTCCAGCTTGTCGGCCGCCGCGGTCTCGCGGTCGATGCGGTCGATCAGCTCTTGGCGCTCCTTCGCCATGACGGGTGCCGCAACCCGCGCCTGCGCCGCTCCCACGGTCACGACGAGCGCCGCGAGCACCAGACCGGCGGCGAGCCCCAGCTTGGCCCTCAGGGTCTTGGGCAGACCACCGTCACCGGCGGCCTTCTTCCGGGCGGCGGCCTCGGCGTACCCGTCGTCGAGGCTGTGATCCATGACGTTCGTCAGCAGCGACATGGACGCGTCCGGGCGCGGGGGGCGCGTAGGTGTGCTCCGAACGGGGGGCTGCGGCATGCCGCACATCGTCGCACGTCGCGACCACTACCTCCGAATGGCCCCACCGGCGTGCCGGACAGGGCCCCTTTGGGGCAGACCTGTCCGGCACGCGCGCGTACTACGGCTCAGCGGCCCGCGCTGTCCACGACCGCCGCCCACTCGTCGAGCAGCGCCTGGGCGGACGCGTCGTCCGGCCCCTCGGCCCACAGATGGGTGACCGCCTCGGCAGGGTCGGGCAGCACCATCACCCAACGCCCGTCGGTCTCCACGACCCGCACGCCGTCGGTCGTATCGACAAAGCGATCTCCGGCCGCCTCCACGACCCGCCGCATCACGAGCCCCTTGACGGCCCAAGGAGTCGCAAGATCACGCTTGATGACATGCGCCCGCGGAATCCGCGCGTCGATCTGGCTGAGCGTGAGCTGCGTCCGCGCCACCAGCCCGATCAGCCTTACGAAGGCCGCCGTACCGTCGAAGACACTGCTGAACTCCGGGACGATGAACCCACCCTTGCCGTCACCGCCGAAGATCGTGGTGTCGTCGCGACCGACACGGGTCAGGTCGTCAGGCGAGGTGGTCGTCCACTCCACCTGCGTCCCGTGATACGCCGCCACCTGCTCGGCGATCCGTGTGGTCGTCACCGGCAACGCCACCCGCCCGCTGCGCCGCTCCGCGGCCACGAGGTCGAGCATGACGAGCAGGGCGCGGTCATCCTCGACGATCCGCCCCTTCTCGTCGACCAGCGACAGCCGCTCACCGACCGGGTCGAAGCGCACGCCGAACGCGGCCCGCGCGGACGCCACGATCTCGCCCAGCCGCACCAACCCCGACCGCCGCGCATCCGCCGACTCCGTCGGCCTGGACTCGTCGAGACCAGGGTTGATGGTCAGCGAGTCCACACCGAGCTTGCCGAGCAGACTGGGAAGCACGAGCCCGGCACTACCGTTCGACGCGTCGACGACGACCTTGAGCCCTGATTCCGAGATCCCGGTCGTGTCGACGTTCCGCAGCAACGACCCGGTGTACGAGTCGAACACACTCGCCGGAAAATGCAGATCCCCTATCTCTCCCGGGAACGCACGCCGGTATTCCTGCCGCGCGAAGACCCGATCCAGCTTCCGCTGACTCGCCTGCGACAGGTCGGCCCCCTGCCCGTCGAAAAACATGATGTCGACGGAATCCGGCACCCCGGGCGTCGTCCGGATCATGATCCCGCCGGCACTACCCCGCGCGGTCTGCTGCCGTGCCACGGGCAGCGGTACGTTCTCCAGGTCGCGTACGTCGATGGCGCTGGCCTGCAGCGCGGAGATGACGGCCCGCTTCAGGGCCCGGGCACCCCGGGAGTGGTCGCGGGCCGTGGTGACGGTGGAACCCTTCTTCAGGGTCGTCGCATAGGCCCCGGCGAGGCGCACGGCGAGTTCGGGCGTGATCTCCACGTTCAGGATCCCGGAGACGCCACGGGCACCGAAGAGGTGCGCCTGGCCCCTGGACTCCCAGATCACCGAGGTGTTGACGAACGCGCCGGCCTCGATGGTCTTGAAGGGATAGACACGCACGTTGCCCTGAACGATCGATTCTTCACCGATCAGGCACTCGTCGCCGATGACCGCGCCGTCCTCGATGCGGGCGGCGCGCATGATGTCGGTGTTCTTTCCGACGACACACCCGCGCAGATTGCTGTGCTGCCCGACGTACACGTTGTCGTGCACAACAGCCTTGTGCAGAAACGCGCCGCTCTTCACGACGACGTTCGAGCCGACGACGGTGTGCTCCCGGATTTCCGCACCGGCCTCGACCTTGGCGTAGTCCCCGATGTACAGCGGTCCACGGAGAACGGCATCAGGATGCACCTCGGCGCCTTCGGCCACCCACACACCCGGGGAGATCTCAAAGCCGTCGATCTCGACGTCGACCTTGCCCTCCAGGACGTCGGCCTGCGCCTTTACATAACTCTCGTGAGTGCCGACGTCCTCCCAGTAGCCCTCCGCGACATACCCATAGATCGGCTTGCCCTCCTTCATCAGCTGCGGGAAGACATCGCCGGACCAGTCCACGGGCACGTCGGGCTCGACGTAGTCGAAGACCTCGGGCTCCATGACGTAGATGCCGGTGTTCACGGTGTCCGAGAAGACCTGGCCCCAAGTCGGCTTCTCGAGGAAGCGCTCGACCTTTCCTTCCTCGTCGACGATCGTGATCCCGAACTCCAAGGGATTGGGCACACGCGTCAGACAGACGGTGACGAGTGCACCCTTTTCCTTGTGGAAATTGATCAGCTCAGTGAGGTCGAAGTCGGTCAGCGCATCACCGGAGATGACGAGGAAAGCATCGTCCTTCAACGCCTCTTCGGCGTTTTTGACGCTTCCGGCGGTACCGAGTGGCTTCTCCTCATTGGCATAACTGAGCTCCATCCCGAGCTCTTCGCCATCACCGAAGTAGTTCTTGACCAACGAGGCCAGGAACTGAACGGTCACGACGGTCTCATTGAGCCCATGCCTTTTGAGCAGCCGCAGAACGTGCTCCATGATCGGCCGGTTGGCCACCGGCAGGAGCGGCTTGGGCATGCTTGAGGTCATGGGGCGCAGGCGCGTGCCTTCGCCCCCGGCCATCACGACGGCCTTCATGTCGGAAGCGTCCTCCTCTAAGAGACGACGGTCTAGCCGACTTCACCCGTCAGATTGTCCCGCACTTTTCCACCGCGGGCCATCGAGCCGCTACGCCCGCTTCAATCCGCGAGTTCCATCGGCCATGGCGTCCGCACGAACCAGACGGCGGACTTGTACCACGTAGAGCACTCCTGCCCACCAGTACAGCGTTGTACCCCATCCGGCGAACGCCCATCCGAAAATAGCAGCGAGTGAGTGGATCCAACCACTTCCGTCACTGAGCAGCAACAGCGGGAAGGCGTACATGAGGTTGAAGGTGGCGGCCTTCCCGAGGAAGTTCACCTGCGGCGGCGGATAGCCGTGACGCCTGAGGATGCCCACCATCACCAGCAGGACCAGCTCTCGCGCCAAAAGTACAGCGGTCAACCAGACAGGCAGAATCTCGCGCCAGGTGAGACCGACCAAAGTCGAGAGAATGTAGAGCCGGTCGGCCGCAGGATCCAGCAGCCGGCCGAGGCTGCTGATCTGGTTCCAACGACGCGCCAGCTTGCCGTCCAGGTAGTCACTGACGCCGCTCAGGGCCAGCACCAGGAGCGCCCAGCCGTCACTCTTGGGCCCACCGAACTCAGGCCTGAGAATCAGCCACAGGAACAGCGGCACGCCGACAAGCCGCGCCATGCTGAGGATGTTGGGGATGGTGAGGACCCGGTTCGTCTGAACACGGGTCTCCTGGACCTCCACCCGGGGCCTCCTGCGGGAACGGTACCGACGATGCTCCCTGACCCTACCTCAACGCAAAAAAGCTCTGGCTCTCGGGCTGTCTGCCCAAGAGCCAGAGCTCTAAAAGGAGTTCGGCGGTGTCCTACTCTCCCACAGGGTCCCCCCTGCAGTAC
>NZ_JBEXQG010000051.1:0-63786 GCF_040612485.1 Streptomyces sp. NPDC006385 | reverse complement strand
TACGAGGGCTTCCGGGCGGCACGCCGAGAGAGCGCACCGGACGCCGCGCGGCCGCCCTTCGGGCGACGACGCCACTTTCGCAACAGGCCCTAGGCAGAAGCACGGCGGACCAGCGTGGTCGGCAGGACGACGCTGGACGGCGCGGCCCCGATGCCCTGCTCGGCCGCGCGTCGGTCGAGCCCCCGCAACAGCAGCCGGGCCATCAGCCGACCCATCTCCTCGATGTCCTGACGGACCGTGGTGAGCGGCGGGTCGGTCTGCTCCGCGACGGGCAGCATGTCGTCGAACCCGACCACGGCGACGTCGTCCGGCACCCGCCGTCCCGACTCGCGCAGCACCCGCAGGGCCCCGGCCGCGGTGAGGTCGTTGGCGGCGAACACCGCGTCCAGGTCGGGGCAGCGTCGCAGCAGCTCACGCATCGCCCGTTCACCGCCGGCCGGCGTGAAGTCGCCCTCGACGATGAGCCGCGGATCGGCGTCGACCATGACGTCCCGGTACCCGTCGAGCCGGTCCACCGCCGAGGTCTGGTCCAGGGCTCCGGCGATGTGCGCGATGCGGCCGCGGCCGAGGGAGGCGAGGTGGCGTACGGCGTCCCGGGCACCGCCCCGGTTGTCGCTGTCGACGTAGACCACGCCACGCCGGTCGCCGTTCCAGCCGGGACGTCCGCCGAAGACGGTGGGGACGCCGGCGCGCTGGATCAGTCCGGGCAGCGGGTCCTCGAGGTGCAGCGAGAAGACGAGCGCCCCGTCGACATGCCCGCCGGCGAGATAGCGGCCGACCCGGGCATGGTCGTCGCGGCCCTCCGTCAGGAGCAGCACCAGCTGGTTGTCGTGGGCCGTCAACTCCTTGCTGATACCGCGGAGTTGCAGGGCGAAGAAGGGGTCGGCGAAGACCCGGGTCTCCGGTTCGGCGACGACCACCGCGATGGCGTCGTGCCGCCGGGTCACCAGGCTGCGGGCGGCCTGGTTGGGCACGTATCCGAGTTCGTCGACCGCTTTGCGGACCCGCTCGACGAGGGGTTCCCTGACCCCGTCCCCACCGTTGACCACCCGGGACACGGTGGCCCGCGAGACACCGGCCCGTGCGGCCACGGCCTCAAGGGTGGGACGCGGGGCGGTTTCGGTCACTTCGGGGCTCCTCGTCGGCGGTTGCGGATCAGGATAGCCCTCGTGGAAGCCGGAGGTGAGAGCGCTCTCGGGTGGCCGAAAGGGCTCGTGGACTCACGCCAGCAGGTCCACCCTCCGCCCGATGCCCGCGCGCTCGGCCGCCCGATACGCCGACCAGCTCAGCGCCAGGTCCTGCCAGGGCAACCCGACCGGCGCGTAGACGGTGCGTTCTTCGGCGCTCCCGCGCCCTGGACGCTCCCCCCGCACCACCTCGCCCAAGGTCGCGGAGGCGGTTCCGCCGGACGCCAACGCGCCCATGCTCGCCGCCAGTTCACGGTCGTCGACCACGACCGTCGCGGCCTCCAGCAGATCGACCGCCAGCTCCGCCTTGCCCGGCTCGTCCGTGCCCAGGCTCGTGAAGTGCTGTCCCTTCCTGGTGTCCGCCAGGCGCAGCAGTGGTTGTCGCGACCAGGTCGCCGACAGGACGACGTCGGCGATCGCGGCGACCTCCGCCGCGCAGGACAGCACCCTTCCGCCGTGCCGCCGGGCGAAGTTCGCGGCGCGGTCGGACGACGTGTCATGGACGACCAGGGCACCGCGAGGTCGTAGCGCCGTGAGTCCCCGTAGCACCAGCTCGGCCTGGGCCCCCGCCCCGATGACCCCCAGCACCCCTCCCGGACCGGCGAGCAGCTGCGTCCCCAGCGCCGCCGCCAGCCCCGTCCGCCATGCCGTGACCGTCGCGGAGTCGAGCAGGGCGAGCAACTCGCCGTCCATGCCGCTGTGCAGGCAGATCACCCCGCGCAGGGCGGGCCGGGCGTCGGGGAACTTGGCGTTGACCTTCACGGTGTAGGCCGGGACGCCGGGCAGCAGGCCCGGGATCAGAGCGGTGGCCGTGCCGGGGAACGGCAGGTCCGTGCGTACCCGCTGTCCTGCGATCGACACACCGTCCGCGGCCCGGAAGCCGTCCCGCAGGACCTCGATACCGGCCTCCGGCTCCAGTACGGCTTCCAGGTCACCGCGCGTGAGGAGGAGAGTCACCCGTCCATGATGCGTCAGTGCTCGTGCTCGGCCGACCGATGCCCGTGCTCGTGCTCGTGCTCGTGCTCGTGCGGGTCGTACCCGGGAATCGTCCCGTCCGCCTTCTTCACCAGGAACAGTCCCACCATGCCCATGTCCGAGTGGCTCTGCACATGGCAGTGGTACATCCACGCGCCCGCGCCCACGCCCTCCCCCGCGATCACCTGGAAGCCGAACGAGTCCGCCGGGCCGACGATCTTGTTGTCGATGACCTGGCTCGGGTCGTCGGGCCCGGTGAGCATGCCCGTGCGGTTGTCCGCCCAGCGGTGACCGTGCATGTGGAAGGTGTGGTAGTACTCGCCGTGTGTGATCACCGCGAACTCGACGCGATCGCCCACCGTCGCCTCGAAGTTCGGGCCGCTGTGGGCGGGCTTGTTGTTGATGAGCATGTCGTTGAAGACGATGGTGTGGGTCGCGTCGGGGAGGATGTCGCCCTTGCGCCGCACGATCACCGGTCCGTACAGCCCCTTGCGGATGCCGCCCGTGCCGTGCTCCGTGCCGACGACGTGGTCGTGGTAGTGCCAGTACCCCGCGCTGCCGGCCCGCCAGGTGCCGTCCCTCCGGCGGCCGGGGGCGTGGGTGCGCCAGGTGTAGGTGCGGGTGGCGCCCGGCTCGACGTGGCTCTTGTTCAGCTTCGTGCCGTCACTGGTGATCTCGTAGTCGAGGCCGTGGACGTGCAGGCTCACCGGTACGTCCATCGTGTTCTCGAACTCGATGTGCAGCGTGTCGCCCTCGTTGAGTTCGATCAGCGGGCCGGGGATCGTCGCCTTGCCCTTCTCCAGGCCATAGCCCAGCTGCCCGTCGGCGAGCTTCTCGGCGTACAGCTTGAGGTGTTTGACCTCGCCGCCGGCCGGGGCGGTCTTCGGTGGGGTGTCGGCGCCCGCCGCTTCGGGTACCGACGCCAGGGACAACGATGTCGCGACGGTCGCGCCGCCCAGCAGTACGCGTCGGTTGAAGGTACGCCTGTCGACGCTGCGTCTGTCCATGCCGAACTCCCCACGGCGTCACGGAAATCAGGGGGACGAATCGGTGAGACGGTACCGGCCGCTCCGCCGTTCATCCACTGTCAGGACAAAGTTCGTCCCAGTCCGGTCATAGGTATTGGCGAGTTGTTCAAAGGGGTCTAGCTTCCTTGTCGCTGTTGCTGTGACCGAGGAGGTGCCCATGCACTTGCGAGGGCTGAGCACGAGGAGACGGAGCTGGGTGGCCACCGTGGCCGCCGGGGTCGTCGCCGCCGGACTGATGTCGGCCCCGGCCGCCGACGCGCGCCCGGCCCCGGACCCGTCCCTGACAACGATGTCCGTCAAGTCGCCCCCGGGCGGCGCGAATGTACGGGTGCTGATCTTCCACGGGTCCGCGGCCGCCGGTGAGGAGTCGCCCCTGGTGAACGCCGGCATCGAGGCGATCGAGAGGATCGGCCTGTCCGGGCCGGCCGACCAGCGCTTCAAGGTCGCGGCCACGAAGGACGCATCGGTCTTCACCGACGAGACCAGACTGAGCCGCTTCAACGCGATCGTGTTCCTCACGGGCGGCGGCGACGTCCTCGACCCGGAGCAAGAAGCGGGCCTGGAGGCGTACATGGAGGCGGGCGGCGGTTTCGTCGGCATCCATGACGCGGCCCGCGCCGAGCCGTACTCGGACTGGTTCACCGGTCTGGTCGGCGCCCGCCCCGCGTCCGGCGGCCCGGCGACCGTACAGCGGGCCGTCGTCGAGGTCGGCGACCGACGGCATCCGGCCACCCAGGAACTGCCGGTGCAGTGGAAGCGGCCGGACAAGTGGCTGAACTGGGTGAAGAACCCGTCGGGCCAGGTGCACACCGTCGCACGGGTCCGGGAGTCGTCGTACCAGCCCGGTGCGGGGGCCAACGGCTGGGACCATCCGGTGAGTTGGTGCCGCGACTACGACGGCGGCCGCTCGTTCTACACCGGCATGGGAGGCACGGTCTCCTCGTACGACGAGACCGACTTCCGTACGCATCTGCGTGGCGCCCTGCTGTGGACCACCCGGCTCGTCCAGGCCGACTGCAAGGCCACCATCACCGGCAACTACAAGGCCGAGCGCCTCACCCGGCCCAACCAGCCGGGCGGCAACGACCAGATCGGCGAGCCGCACGGCCTGGTCACCGCGCCCGACGGCCGCGTCCTGTACATCGGGCGGGGCGGCGCCGACTCCTCCCAGCCGGTGATCACCGACTGGAACAACCCGGACATCGGCAAGGGCAAGGGTGAGATCCACGTCTACGACCCGAAGACCAAGGAGGTCACGCTCGCGGGTGAGTTGACCGTCTTCGGCAACAAGGGCGGCGGCGATGAGCTGATCAAGGTCGAGGAGGGGCTCCTCGGCATCGAGCTCGACCCGCGTTTCGAGCAGAACGGCTGGGTGTACCTGCACTACACCCCCCACTCCCAGATCAACCGCGAGACGAGGATGGCCGAGCGGCGCGTCTCGCGCTTCACGCTCGACCTGGCGACGAACAAGCTGGACCTGAGCAGCGAGAAGGTACTGCTCAAGTGGCCGGTGCAGATCCACAGTTGCTGCCACGCGGGCGGCGGGATGGCCTGGGACTCCCAGGGCAACCTGTACATCGCGACCGGCGACAACAACTCCAGCCGCTTCAGCGACGGTTACTCGGGCAACAACCCCGAGCCGAACTACAAGGGCGTCTCCTTCGCCGACGCGCGCCGCACCGCCGGCAACACCAACAACCTCAACGGCAAGATCCTGCGCATCCACCCGGAGCCGGACGGGACGTACACGCTCCCGGAGGGCAACCTCTTCACCGGCGAGGAGACCGACGAGGGCGGCGGCAAGACGCGCGGCGAGATCTATGTGATGGGGGTCCGCAACCCGGCGCGGATCTTCGTCGACCGGCAGACCGACATCCTGTACGCCGGTTGGGTCGGCCCGGACGCCTCGGCTCCGTCTGCGACCTGGGGTCCGGCCAAGTACGACACCTTCGCCGTCATCACCAAGGCGAGCAACCGGGGTTGGCCGTACTGCATGGGCAACAACCAGCCCTACCGGGACCGCAATCTGCCCGATCCGACGAAGCCGCTGGGCTGGTACGACTGCGACCACCCGAAGAACGAGTCGCCGAACAACGACGGCCTCGTCAACCTCCCGCCGGTCACCGGCAACAACATCTGGTACTCGCCCCAGGGCGGCGCGCCCGACTTCCCGCGCGACGCGAACGGCGTCCCGTCGTACAAGCAGGAGGAGGCCACCTATCGGCTGCCGTGGCTCAAGGGCGGCGGGCAGGCCGCGATGAACGGGCCGGTCTACCGGTACGACACCGTCTGGGCCGACAGCGACATCAAGTGGCCGGCCTACTGGGACGGCAAGTGGTTCGTCGGCGACTTCTACGACGCCGACCAGCCGCGCAACGCGGTGATCACCGACCCGAAGACGCACGGTGACGGCGGTCTGCCGGTCCACTCGGAGTCGCTGAAGAAGATCGTGCCGGTCGGCAACGACGGCATCAAGAACCTCATGGACTGGAAGTTCGGTCCGGACGGCGCGCTGTACGTGCTCGACTACGGCCGCGGCTTCTTCACCTCGGACGCCAAGTCGGCGCTGTGGCGGGTCACTTACACGGGCGGCGGACCGACTCCGGTCGCCGGCCTGCTGGCGAGAGGAGGAGGCCGGTGACACGCCGACGTCGGCAACGAAGAGTCTGGACCGCGCTGCTGGCGGTGCTGCTGGTGATCCTGGGAGTGCAGGCCGCACCCGCGGTCGGGCAGCCCGAGGCCCCGTCCGAAACGGCCGCGGCGGCGCAGGTGCTCACCTGGACCGCCGGTGACGACATCACCAAGTACACGACGGCCCCCGCGACGGCCGTCGCCGGTCGGGCGACGATCGTCTTCGAGAACAGCACGGCGACCGGCAACACCACCGGAATGCCGCACACGTTGACGTTCGACACCTCCGACCCCGAGTTCAACAACGACGTCCAGCTCAACATCCTCGCCAACCCGAACGACGACCAGGGCGGCCGTCACACCGCCGAGGTCACCCTCACCCCCGGCCGCTACCGCTACTACTGCACGATCCCCGGCCACGGGCAGATGCAGGGCATCCTCGTGGTGACCGAGGGCACGGGCGAGGACACGACGGCACCGGAGGCATCCGCCCACGTCAGTGGGACGCAGAACGGGCAGGGGCAGTACGTCGGTTCGGCGAGCGTCGCGCTCCACGCCACCGACGAGGGCGGCTTGGGGGTCGACCGGATCGAGTACGCGGTCGGCGACGCGGGCGCCTGGCAGCCGTACACCGCACCGGTCGTCGTCGACCAGGTCGGCGACCACAAGATCCGCTACCGCGCCTTCGACAGGGCGGGGAACGTCTCGGCGGACAAGAGCGTCGCGTTCACGGTCGTCGCGCCGCCGACCGACGACACGACGGCGCCGGAGACGTCGGCGACGGTCAGCGGCGAGCAGAACCCCGACGGCACGTACCTCGACATGGCGACCGTCACCGTGTCCGCCTCGGACTCCGGTTCCGGCGTCAACACCGTCGAGTACGCGATCGGCTCCGGCGCCTGGCAGCCGTACACGGCTCCCGTCATGGTGCACGAGGCAGGCACGCACACGGTGCGGTACCGGGCCACCGACAAGGCGGGGAACGTCGCCGCCGAGAAGAACGTGCGGTTCACGGTCGTGGCGACGCCCGATCCGGACACCGCCCCGCCGGTGACGGGCGTGACCGTCGAGGGGACGAAGAACTCCGACGGGGCGTACATCGGCGACGCGAAGGTGACCGTCACGGCGACCGACGAGCACGGCTCCGGGGTCGACCGGATCGAGTACTCGCTCGACGGCGGGCCGTACCTCGCGTACGGCGCCCCGGTGGTCGTCGACCGCGCGGGCACCCACACCCTCGCGTACCGGGCGACGGACAAGGCGGGCAACACCTCGGCGGCGCGCACGGTGACCTTCACCGTGGTCTCCAGTCAGGTACCGGCACCCGACTGCCCGGAGTACGACGAGCGGTTGACGGTGATCGTCGGCACGGTCGACTCGGGTGTCCCGAACCGGCTCACCGACAGCCGGTGCCGGATCAACGAGTTGATCGAGGACGAGAAGGAGTGGACGTCCCACGCGCTGTTCCTCAAGCACGTCACGACGGTCCTGGACCGGCTCCTCAAGGAAGGCGTCGTCGACCAGCGCGAGTACAACGCCATCCGCAAGGCCGCCCGCGAGTCGGGGATCGGCAGGCCCGGCCAGACCGAGGGCTACCGCACGATCCTCGACGGCAGCGCCGAGTCCTTCGCCAAGTGGCAGCAGGTGGGCGGTGGTTCGTTCGGGCTGAATGCGGACGGGTCGATCACCAGCGGGACGGTGAAGCCGGGCCTGGGCATGCTGTGGTTCCCGCAGCGCAAGTACGGTGACTTCTCGCTCCGGCTCCAGTGGCGGGACGACGCACCGGGCACGGGCAACGCCAACTCCGGCGTGTTCGTCCGCTTCCCGTGGGTCCACGACCACCCGGAGGAGTCGCGTCCCGAGTGGGTCGCCATCAAGTACGGCCATGAGGTGCAGGTGCTCGACCGGCCCGACGGCGACATGTACAAGACGGGCTCGGTCTACGGCTTCGACCGCGTCGGGCTCGCGGGTGCCGGTGTCACCCAGAAGGGCACCTGGAACGACTACGAGATCCGCGTGGTCGACCAGCACTACTCGATCTACCGCAACGGCGTGCTGATCAACGAGTTCGACAACATCGGCGGCCTGGACTTCTCCCCGCCCCGCTCGGACGACCCGGGCACGGACGGGCGGCGGTTCGCCTCCGGCTACATCGGGCTCCAGGTGCACGGCACGACGGACGTGGTGTCGTACCGGGACATCCGCGTCAAGGAGCTGTAGGAGGCGCCTCGGGTGCCTTCTTGGCCCGGCTCGGCTGCACCCGCTTGGGTTCCCCCGGCATCTTCGGATACTCGGGCGGGTACGGCAGATCGCCGAGCCCGTGGTCGCGCTCGTCCTGGTTGGCCAGCTCCAGCAGGGCCTCCAGGGAGAAGCGGTGGTCGTCCATGTCCGCGTGCACGTCGCCGAGTTCGGCGAAGCGCGCGGGCATGGTCGCGATGTCGAAGTCCCGGGGGTGGGCCTCGCCGACCTCCTCCCAGCGCAGGGGGGCCGAGACGGGGGCGTGCGGGCGCGGCCGTACCGAGTAGGCGGAGGCGATCGTGCGGTCGCGGGCCGTCTGGTTGTAGTCGATGAAGATGCGCTCGCCCCGCTCCTCCTTCCACCACTTGATCGTCACGTGGTCCGGCATCCGCCGTTCCATCTCCCGCCCCACGGCGATCGCGGCCCGCCGCACCTGGGTGAAGGTCCAGCGCGGTTCGATCGGCACGAAGACGTGCAGGCCGCGGCCGCCGGAGGTCTTGGGCCAGCCGCGCAGGCCGCCGAACTCGTCGAGGACGGCGCGCAGTTCGTGGGCGGCGCGGACGGCGTCGGCGTAGTCGGTGCCGGGCTGCGGGTCGAGGTCGATGCGGAGCTCGTCGGGGCGGTCGACGTCGTCGCGGCGCACCGGCCAGGGGTGGAAGGTGAGCGTGCCGTACTGGGCGGCCCACAGGACGGCGGCCTCCTCGGTGGGGCACATCTCGTCGGCGCTGCGGCCGCTGGGGAAGGTGATGTGGGCGGTGGGGATCCAGTCGGGCATGTTCTTGGGCGCCCGCTTCTGGAAGAACCACTCGCCGGTCAAGCCGTCCGGGTAGCGCTCCAGGGTGGTGGGGCGGTCGCGCAGGGCGCGCAGGATCCCGGGGCCGACGGCGACGTAGTACCGGGCGAGATCCAGCTTGGTGAAACCGCGCTCCGGGAAGAAGATCTTGCCCGGATTGGACAGGCGCACGGTTCTGCCGCCCGCCTCCAGCTCCACCGCTTCTCCCATGCGAGCCACGGTAGGCGGACCGGGTGGACCTCGCATACCGGGCGGCGGCCGCCGTGGGCCGACGGCGTTCCTGCCCGAGCCGCCCGGATGCGGACCGGGTGGCGCCGCATGATCCTGGTGCCATGCAGACGCCGCCCCCGCCTCCTGTGATCGTGTACCCGCCCGCCGAGGACGGCGGCCGGCGGGTCCGTGCCGGTGAGCACTTCCTCGGGATGGCGTACACGCTCCTGGACATCGTCGAGTTCCTGCGCCGCTTCGGCCACGAGGACGTCGAGCCGGAGGACGTCGCGGTGGCCACGTGGGTCGAGTGGCGGGGTGGCGGTCCGGAGGTCTGGACCGGGACCGCCGGGTGAGACCGAACCTTGATCGGCGCGCGGGCCGGCCCGTCAGCCGGTCTTCTCCCAGGTCTGGCACCCGGTGGTCTGGAAAGCCTCGTCACCGGCCGAGATCGTCACGGTGGTCGGACCGGCGGTGTTGCCGTTGGCGATGATCTCGTCGAATTCGCCGGACGTCCCACTGAGCCTCGCCCAGTAGCAGTTCGGTAGGGCCGTCTCCTCAGGGCCTGCGGTGCGATAGGTGCCGGGTTCGATGTCCTGGCCCACGACGTACGTGCCGTCACCAGGGATCTCGTCGGCGGGACCGGCTGGAGTCGTCGTCCTGCCGGCCGTGGGTGTGTCTTCTTCCGGCGCCGGGGCCGGTGCCGTTGTCGTTGCCGTCGCGGTCTCCGTCACTGTTGCGGTGGCCGTGGCCGTGGGCGGGGGCGGCGTGCTCTCGGTGCCGGAGTCGCCCGCGGTGCTCGCCCCGATGACCCCACCGATGATGAGGCCCAGGACGACGGCCAGTGTGTGCGTGAGGGCGCTCCTCGCGGAGCGTGACGTGCGTGGTGCGGGAGCTTGCGGCGGCCCCCACTGCTGACCTGGGGCGTCATTGCCGTTCATGTACTCAGCGTGCGCCTGTGGGACTGACCTCGCTCGGCAACGCTTCCGGGGCAGGCGGGCTTCGGGAACCGCTCGTAGAGTCGGAGCATGGACCTGCCGGTGATGCCGCCCGTGAAGCCGATGCTCGCCAAGTCGGTGGCGAGGATCCCACCGGGCATGCAGTACGAGGCGAAGTGGGACGGCTTCCGGGCGATCGTGTTCCGTGACCGGGACGAGGTTGAGCTGGGGAGTCGGACCGGGAAGCCGTTGACCAGGTACTTTCCCGAGCTGGTGGCGGGGCTGAAGGAGCGGTTGCCGCAGCGGTGCGTGCTGGACGGGGAGATCGTGATCGCGCGGGAGGGGCGGCTGGACTTCGACGCGCTCACCGAGCGCATCCACCCCGCCGATTCCCGGGTGCGGATGCTGGCGGAGAAGACCCCCGCGTCGTTCGTGGCCTTCGACCTGCTGGCGCTGGCGGACCAGTCGCTGCTCCAGACCCCGCTCGCGGACCGGCGGGCGCTGCTCACCATGGCGCTGTCCGGGGTGACGGCTCCGGTGCATGTGGCACCGGCGACGACCGACATCGAGACGGCCCAGGGGTGGTTCGAGCAGTACGAGGGGGCCGGGCTCGACGGGGTGATCGCCAAGCCGCTCACGCTGCGCTACCTCCAGGACGAGCGCGCCATGTTCAAGATCAAGCACGAGCGGACGGCGGACGTCGTCGTCGCCGGCTACCGCCTGCACAAGAGCGGACCGGTCGTGGGGTCACTGCTCCTCGGTCTGTACGACGACCGGGGCACCCTCCAACACGTGGGCGTGTCCGCCGCGTTCCCGATGAAGCGGCGCGCGGAGCTGGTCGAGGAGCTGGAGCCGTTGCGCATGGAGGACGTCCAGGGGCACCCCTGGGCCGCCTGGTCCGACGAGGCGGCACACGAGTCGGCCCGGCTGCCGGGCGCGCCGAGCCGCTGGTCGGGCAAGAAGGACCTGTCCTGGGTTCCGCTCCGGCCGGAGTGGGTGGCCGAGGTGGCGTACGACCACATGGAGAACGGCATGCGCTTCCGGCACACGGCCCGCTTCCGCCGCTGGCGCCCGGACCGCACGCCCGAGAGCTGCACGTACGCCCAGCTGGAGGAGCCGGTGCGCTACGACCTCGCGGAGATCTTCGCGCCGCAGACCTGAGACGCCGCAGACCTGAGACGCCGCAGACCTGAGACGCCGCGGACCTGAGACGCCGCGGACCTGAGCCCGGGGTCGGTCAGGGCTTCATCAGCACCTTGACCGCGCCCTCCTGCTTGCGCTGGAACATCTCGTACGCGTGCGGGGCGTCGCTCAGCGGCACGCGGTGGGTGGCGAAGTCGTCGACGCCGAGGGGGTCCTCGTCCGTCAGGTACGGCAGGATGTCGTCGCTCCAGCGGCGGACGTTGGCCTGGCCCATGCGGATCTGGATCTGCTTGTCGAACAGGGTCAGCAGCGGCAGCGGGTCGGCCATACCGCCGTACACGCCGGACAGCGAGAGGGTGCCACCGCGTCGCACCAGGTCGATGGCGGTGTAGAGGGCGGCGAGCCGGTCGACGCTGAAGCGCTCGGCCATCGGGCCGCTCAGCTTGCGCGGCAGCAGGGCGGACGTGCTCTGCACCAGGCGGGCCACCGCGCTGCCGTGGGCCTCGGTGCCGACCGCGTCGATCACGGCGTCGGGGCCGCGACCGTCGGTCTGGTCACGGATCGCGGCGACGAGTTCCTTCTCGTCGTCGAAGGACCTGAGGTCGTACGTCTCCACGCCGCGCTCGCGTGCCCGGCGCAGCCGTTCCGGTACCAGGTCCACCCCGAACACCCGCCCGGCGCCCCGCACCTGGGCGACCCGGCAGGCCATGTCGCCGATGGGCCCGAGGCCGAGCACGGCGATGCTGCCGCCCTGCGGGACCTCGGCGTACTGGACCGCCTGCCATGCGGTGGGCAGGACGTCGGAGAGGTAGACGAACCGGTCGTCGGGCGGCCCTTCGGGGATCTTGATCGGGCCGAACTGCGCCTGCGGGACCCGCAGGTACTCGGCCTGGGCACCCGGCACCGAGCCGTACAGCCGGGTGTAGCCGAACAGGGCGGCACCCATGCCCTCGCCGCTGACCTGGGTGGTCTCGCACTGGGTCGGCAGCCCGGTCAGGCACATCCAGCAGTTGCCGCAGGCGATCTGGAACGGCACCACGACCCGGTCGCCGACCTGGAGGTCCGGCACCGCGGCGCCGACCTCCTCGACGATGCCGATGGGCTCGTGGCCGAGGATGTCCCCCGGTGTCATGAACGGGGTGAGCACCTCGTACAGATGCAGGTCGGAGCCGCACAGTCCGCTGGACGTGACGCGGATGACCGCGTCCGTCGGCTCCTGGATCCGCGGGTCCGGCACGTTCTCCACGCGCACGTCGCGCTTGCCCTGCCAGGTCACTGCCCTCATCGCCCCGTGCTCCCTCCGTCGCCTGTGCGCGTCCGTTCGTACGGTGGCCCGCCGGGTACCCCTGGGCTCCCCCGCCGAACCGCTCGACGGACCCGATCGGCCGTCCGTGCCGTCGGCCGATAGGCGGACTACCGCGCACAGTCGGGCCCGATCGGGTATGTGCACCTATGAACTGATAAGCGCACAATTGACGACACGGACTGGGCGGGTGGGTGCGGGTGACGACAGTGCACAGGCGACGAGGGGCGCGCACCAGACGCGCGACGACCATGGCGGGCCTGCTGGCCGTCGCGCTGACGGCCTCCCTGACGGCGGGCTGCACCACGTCCGACGGTTCCCGCGACGACGGCCGCGGCCAGGAGCAGCCGGCGTCGCCGGGCGAGCGCGCGAGCGAGTCCCTCGCGAACGGGGAATCGGTGCTCGCCGTGAAGCTCGACAATGCCCGCGCCGCTCTGCCCCACACGGGCCTGAACGCCGCGGACATCGTGTATGTCGAGGAGGTCGAGGGCGGGCTGAGCCGCCTGATGGCGGTGTACGCGCAGAAGCTGCCGAGGGCCGTCGGGCCGGTGCGCAGCGCACGCGAGACCGACCTGGAACTGCTGCGCCAGTTCGACCGGCCGATGCTCGCCTACTCGGGGGCGCAGGGCAAGCTCAAGCCGCTGATCGACAAGGCCCCGTTGCAGGCGAGGCCGGCGCCGGCCGGCAAGACGTCCGGCACGTACTTCCGCTGGTCGAAACGGCCCTCGCCGCACAACCTCTATCTGCGCCCCAAACGGCTGATGCCCACCGCGCCGGGCACGGACGTCCTGACGACCGGCTTCCTCTTCGGTGCGGCACCGCCGGGCGGCAAGGCCCGCGCCTCCCAGACGGTGCGCTACCCGGCGGCCCGGTTCACCTTCACCTGGTCCAGGAGTCAGGACCGGTGGCTGGTCGCCATGGACGGCAAGGCCGCCAGGACGACGGACGGGAAGCGGGTGACGGCAGGGACGGTCATCGTGCAGTACGTGAAGGTGCGCCCGTCCGCCTTCCACGACGCCCTCGGCAACAACACGCCGTACACCGAGACGGTGGGCTCGGGGAAGGCGAGGGTGCTGCGCGACGGGCTCGCCTACGACGTGCAGTGGAAGCGCCCCAGGGCCAGTGCCGGCACGACGTTCACGACCGCCGCCGGCAAGCCGATGAGGTTCCAGCACGGCCAGGTGTGGGTGGTGCTCGCGAAGGCGCCCTGAGCGTGCGGGGCGACGGGCGTCCGGGCCGACTAAGGCCGCAACCGGCCCTAGGGGTGCCCGACGAGGGGTTCCGCCGGGTTGCGGAGCCCTTCGGCCGCGTCGGCGACGCGCCGGATCAGGTCGAAGAACAGGGTCTGCTCCTCGGCCGAGAGCGGAGCCAGGAAGACCTGGTTCATCCGGGCCGTGCGGACGGTCAGCTTGCGGTGGGTGCGCAGGCCGTCGTCCGTCAGGCGCAGCAGGAAGCGGCGGCCGTCCTGGGGATCGCGCACCTTGTCCAGCAGCCCGCGACGGCCGAGCCGGCTGATCACCTCGGCGATGGTGGACCGGTCGAGCCCCACCCGCTCCCCCACCGTCCGCTGGTCCAGTCCCGGCTCGGCGACGAGGGTGTTGAGGACGGCGAACTGGGGCGAGGTGATCTCCTCGGAGACCATCGTGTTCCACAGCAGGTAGTGCGCCTGCTGGAGCCGGCGGGCCAGATGCCCGGGGTGGGTCGTGAGGTCCACGGCGGCCATCCGCGCTCCCAAGGTCGAAATAGTCGGTGCACTGAACGATACCCGACGCCCATGCGGCTGTCCCGGGCATGTACGCTCCGGCAGACCGCTATTTATCGAGGTCTTGACGGCTCTCCGTCGCAGTGGCAGCGTGGGGACCAACCTCGCAGTAATAATCAGTGCCCTGACTAACTCGGGCGCTGACGCTCGGAAGAGATGGGGCTTCTCGGATGGACAAGGTGGTCGCCACGGCCCTGGAGGCGGTGGCCGATGTGGGCGACGGCGCGTCGCTCGCGGTGGGTGGCTTCGGGCTGAGCGGTGTGCCGAACGTGCTGATCCAGGCGCTGTACGAGCGCGGCGTGTCCGGGCTGTCGGTCGTCTCCAACAACTGCGGGGCGATGGAGTCCGGGCTGGCGGTGCTGCTGTCGGCGGGGCGGATCGCGCGGGTGACCGGCTCCTACATCGGGGCGAACAAGGAGTTCGCCCGCCAGTACCTGGGCGGGGAGCTGGAGGTCGAGATGATCCCGCAGGGCACGCTGGCCGAGCGGCTGCGTGCGGGCGGGGCGGGGATCCCCGCGTTCTACACGCCGGCCGGGGTGGGCACACAGGTCGCCGAGGGCGGACTGCCCTGGCGCTACGACGGCTCCGGCGGGATCGCGCTCGCCTCGCCGCCGAAGGAGGTACGGGAATTCGACGGCACCGAGTACGTGCTGGAGCGGGGAATCCGTACCGATTTCGCGCTGGTGCGGGCGGCGAAGGGCGACCGGCACGGGAACCTGGTGTTCAACAAGTCCTCCCGGAACTTCAACCCGCTGGCCGCGATGGCCGGGCGGGTGACGATCGCCGAGGTGGAGGAACTCGTCGAGCCCGGTGAGATCGATCCGGACGCGGTGCACCTGCCGGGGATCTTCGTGCGGCGGGTCGTGGCGCTCACGCCGGAGCAGGCGGCCGACAAGGGTATCGAGCGGCGCACGGTTTCCGCGCCCGCGGCACAGGGGACGGTGAGCTGACGATGGCGTGGACGCGTGAGGAGATGGCCGCGCGGGCGGCCCGCGAGCTGGAGAACGGGCAGTACGTCAATCTCGGCATCGGTCTGCCGACTCTGATCCCGAACTACCTGCCGCCGGGCGTCGAGGTCGTCCTGGAGTCCGAGAACGGCATCCTGGGCACCGGCCCCTACCCCACCGAGGACCAGGTCGACCCGGACCTGATCAACGCAGGCAAGGAGACCGTCACGGTCCTGCCGGGCGCCTCCTTCTTCGACTCGGCGCTGTCCTTCTCGATGATCCGGGGCGGGCACATCGACGTCGCCGTGCTCGGGGCCATGCAGGTCTCCGAGAAGGGCGACCTCGCGAACTGGGCCATCCCCGGCAAGATGATCACCGGGATCGGCGGCGCGATGGACCTCGTCCACGGCGCCCGCACGGTCATCGTGGTGATGACGCACACCGCCAAGGACGGCTCGGCGAAGATCCTCTCCGAGTGCGCGCTGCCGCTCACCGGCAAGGCGTGCGTGAACAGGATCATCACCGACCTCGGCGTGCTGGACGTCACCGCCGACGGACTGCTGCTCGTGGAGACCGCGCCCGGAGTGACCGTCGACGAGATCACCGCCAAGACCGACGCCGAACTCACCGTCACGGGGAGCCTGCTGTGAACACCGTCTACCTCGTCGACGCGGTACGCACCCCCATCGGCCGCTACAACGGCGCGCTGGCGGGCGTGCGCCCGGACGACCTGGCCGCCCACACCATCCGCGAACTCCTCGGCCGTACGCCCGACCTGGATCCCGCGCGCATCGAGGACGTCTACTTCGGCAACGCCAACGGCGCCGGTGAGGACAACCGCAACGTCGCCCGCATGGCCGCGCTCCTCGCGGGCCTGCCCACCTCCGTGCCGGGCGTGACCGTCAACCGGCTGTGCGCCTCCGGGCTGGAGGCCGTCGTCCAGGCGGCCCGCGCCATCGCCGTCGGGGACGCCTCCGTCGCCGTGGCAGGCGGTGTCGAGTCGATGACCCGGGCGCCCTATGTGCTGCCGAAGTCCGACAAGCCGTTCCCGGCCGGGCACGCCGAGCTGTACTCGACCACCCTGGGCTGGCGGATGGTCAACCCGAGGATGGACCCGCAGTGGACCGTCCCGCTGGGTGAGTCGGCCGAACTGATCGCCGAGAAGCACAAGATCAGCCGGGCGCAGCAGGACGAGTTCGCCCTGCACAGCCACCGCAAGGCGGCCAAGGCCCAGGCGGACGGCCTGTTCGACGTCGAGCTCGTGCCGGTGGGCATCCCACAGCGCAAGGGCGATCCGCGGGTCTTCGGCGCCGACGAATGCGTACGGCCCGATGCCTCGCTGGAGGCGATGGCGGGGCTCAGGCCCTCGTTCCGCAAGGAGAACGGCACCGTCACCGCGGGCAACGCCTCGCCGCTCAACGACGGCGCCGCCGCCCTGCTGCTGACCGACGAGGACGGCCTGAAGGCCACCGGCCGCGAGCCCCTCGCCCGGATCTCCGCCACGGGTGTGTCCGCCCTCGACCCGCACTACTTCGGCCTCGCCCCCGTGGCAGCCGTCAACCGGGCCCTCGCGAAGGCGGGCAAGGGATTCGCCGACCTGTCGGTGCTGGAGCTCAACGAGGCGTTCGCCGCCCAGGTGCTGGGCTGTGTCGCCGAATGGCCCGAGTTCGACCCGGCGATCCTCAACCCGCAGGGCGGTGCCATCGCCCTCGGCCACCCGCTGGGCGCCTCCGGAGCCCGCCTCGCCGGCACGGTCGCCCACCAGCTCGCCCGCAAGGGCGGCGGGGTCGGCGTCGCCACCCTCTGCATCGGCGTGGGCCAGGGCCTCGCCCTCGTCCTCGAACGCTGAGACCACCCAGGAACCCGCAGGGACCCCCATGACTCTCACCCAGCACGACATCGACCAGGAGATCGCGGCCGAGCACGCCGCGTACGAGAAGCGGATCGCCGACGGCGCCCCCGTCGAACACCACCCGCGCCGCGACTACGCGCCGTACCGCTCCTCCGTTCTGCGCCACCCCAAGCAGCCGCCGATCGCGATCGACGTCACCAAGGACCCGGAGCTGGTGGAGCTGTCCTCCCCCGCCTTCGGGGAACGCGACATCACCGAGATCGACAACGACCTCACCAGACAGCACAACGGCGAGCCGATCGGCGAGCGCATCACCGTCTCCGGCCGGCTCCTCGACCGCGACGGCCGCCCGATCCGCGGCCAGCTCATCGAGATCTGGCAGGCGAACTCGGCCGGCCGCTACGCCCACCACCGCGAGCAGCACGACGCCCCGCTGGACCCGAACTTCACGGGCGTCGGCCGCACCCTGACCGACGACAGCGGCTGCTACGAGTTCACCACCGTCCAGCCGGGCCCGTACCCGTGGCGCCAGCACGTCAACGCCTGGCGGCCGGCCCACATCCACTTCTCGCTGTTCGGCACGGCGTTCACCCAGCGGCTCGTGACGCAGATGTACTTCCCGAACGACCCGCTGTTCCCGTACGACCCGATCATCCAGTCCGTGACGGACGACGCGGCCCGGCAGCGGCTGGTCGCGACCTACGACCACAGCCTGTCGGTCCCGGAGTTCTCGATGGGCTACCACTGGGACATCGTGCTCGACGGCCCGCACGCCACCTGGATCGAAGAAGGACGCTGACCTGTCATGACGAAGATCGACACGAGCCGTCCGGAGACGGTGCTGCCCACTCCGTCGCACACGGTCGGCCCCTTCTACGGCCACGCCCTGCCCTTCCCCGGCGGCGGTGACATCGCCCCGGTCGGCCATCCGGACTCCATCGCCCTCCAGGGGTACGTGCTCGACGGCGAGGGCGACCCGCTGCCGGACGCCTTCGTCGAGCTGTGGGGCGCCGACCCGGACGGCAACCTGCCCCAGGTCGACGGCTCGATGCGCCGCGACCCGGCGAGCGGCGGCTTCCTCGGCCGCAACGGCGTGGAGTTCACCGGCTGGGGCCGGATCCAGACGGACACCAACGGACACTGGACCGCATGGACGCTGCGGCCCGGGGCGCGCGGGCACAGCGCGCCGTACCTCAGCGTGTGCGTCTTCGCCCGCGGGCTGCTGGTGCATCTGTTCACCCGGATCTACCTGCCGGACGACGAGGCGGCGCTCGCCGCCGACCCGCTGCTCGCCCGGCTGGACCCGGAACGCCGCGACACGCTGATCGCGGTGGACCAGGGCAACGGGACCTACCGTTTCGACATCCGCCTTCAGGGCGAAGGCGAGACGGTCTTCCTGGAGTTCCAGTGACACCACCTGTCGATCCCGTCGAAGCCGAAGCCGAAGCCGAGGCCGACACCGGGCTGCTCGCCCCGGGGTGGGCCGGCTCCCCCGCCGCCACCGCGACGAGCGACGCCGCGTACCTGCGCGCGCTGCTCGACGCCGAGTCCGCGCTGACCCGGGCCCAGTGGGCGCTGGGGCTCGCCCCGGCCGAGGCGGCGACGGCGGTGACCGAGGCGGCCGACGGCCACGTCTTCGACGTGCGGTCCCTGGCCGCTCGGGCCCGCACGGGCGGCAACCCGGTCATCCCGCTGGTCGCGGAGCTGACGAAAGCGGTCGGCGACGCGTACGGGCCCTACGTCCACCGGGGCGCGACCAGCCAGGACATCATGGACACGGCGACGATGCTGGTCGCCGTGCGCACGCTCGACCTGATCCTCGGCGACCTCGCCCGCACGGAGCGGGCGCTGGCGGGGCTGGCCACCGAGCACCGCGACACCGCGATGCCGGGGCGGACGCTCACCCAGCACGCCGTGCCGACGACGTTCGGACTGAAGGCGGCCGGGTGGCGGGCGCTGGTGCTCGACGCGCGGGACCGGGTGACGGCCGTACGGGACTCGCTGCCCGCCCAACTCGGCGGCGCGGCAGGGACGTTGGCGGCCTTCGGGGCGTACGGCGCGAGCGATCCGACCGCGCTGCCGGCGGCGTACGCCCGCGAACTCGGCCTGCGAACGCCCGACCTGCCCTGGCACACCCTGCGGACACCTGTCGCCGATCTCGCCGGGTGCCTCGCCTTCACGGCGGGCGCGCTCGGCAAGCTCGCCGTGGACGTCCTCACCCTCTCCCGCACCGAGATCGCCGAGGTCGCGGAGGGCAGCGGCGGGGGCTCCTCCGCCATGCCGCACAAGTCCAATCCCGTACGGTCCACCCTCATCGCCTCCGCCGCGCGCCGGGCACCTCAGCTCGCGGCCACGCTGTACGGGTCGCTGGCGGCGCAGGACGAGCGGCCGGCCGGGGCCTGGCACACCGAGTGGGAGCCGCTCAGGGACCTGCTGCGGCTGGTCGGCGGTGCCGCCCGGGACGCCGTCGAGCTGGCCGAAGGGCTGCGGGTCCGGGCCGATGTCATGCGGCAACACCTGGACCTCACCCATGGGTTGATCGTCTCCGAGCGGCTGTCCGCCGAACTGGCCCCGGTGCTGGGCCGTGCCCGCGCCAAGGAACTGCTCACCAGGCTGGCGTCCGAGGGAAAGCCGCTCGCCCAGGCACCGGAGTTGGCGGACGTCGACCTCGACCCCACGCACTACACCGGCTCCGCCGGAGCCCTCACCGACCGCGCTCTGGAGCGACGTTGAACCTGCTCAACCACCGTGCCGAAGGGCCCACTTGCGCGCCCCCGCTGCTGCTCGGACCCTCGCTCGGCACCTCGTACGCCCTGTGGGACAAGGTCGCGCCCGAGCTGTCGATCACCCATCGGGTGGTCCGCTGGGATCTGCCGGGGCACGGCGGTTCGGCGGCCGGTCTCATCGCGGCGGGCGCGACGGTCGGTGACCTCGCCGGCCTGGTGCTCGCGCTCGCCGACTCGCTCGGCATCGAGCGGTTCGCGTACGCGGGCGTGTCGCTCGGCGGCGCCGTGGGACTGCACCTCGCCGTGCACCATCCGGAGCGCGTCGCGTCGCTTGCCGTGATCTGTTCGTCGGCCCACTTCAACGGCGCCAAGCCGTGGGAGGAGCGGGCCGCGCTGGTGCGGCGCGACGGGCTGTCGGGGCTCGCCGAGAGCGCGGACGACCGCTGGTTCACCTCCGGGTTCACCGTGCCGGAGCTCGTCCAGGACCACCGGGACGCCGATCCGGACGCGTACGCCGCCTGCTGTGACGCGCTCGCCGCGTTCGACCTGCGTGACCGGCTGCCCGCGATCGGCTCGCCCACCCTCCTGATCGCCGGCCGCGAGGACCCCGCGACCCCGCCCGCCCATCTGCGGGAGATCGCGGACGCCGTACCCGGAGCCGCGCTCGTCGAGATCCCCGGCGCCTCGCACCTGGCGCCGGCGCAGTGCCCGGAGGCGGTCCTCACGGCGCTCAGGGCGCACTTCGACGGTGCCGCCGAGCGAGGCATGGAGGTGCGGCGGGAGGTGCTCGGCGACGCGCATGTCGACCGCGCGCAGGCCCGGCAGACGCCCTTCACCGCGCGCTTCCAGGACTTCATCTCGCGCTACGCCTGGGGCGAGATCTGGACGGACCCGACGCTCACCCGCCGCGAGCGCAGCATGATCACCCTGACGGCCCTGGTCGCGCACGGCCACTACGACGAACTGGCCATGCACGTGCGGGCGGCCCGGCGCAACGGTCTGACCCCGGACGAGATCGGGGCCGTACTGCTCCAGACGGCCGTGTACTGCGGCGTTCCGGCGGCGAACTCGGCGTTCGCGGCGGCCCAGCGGGTGCTCGCCGAGGAGCCCGGGGCGGACGCCGGCGCCTGAGGGTGACTCCGGCGGTCGTACCTCCGGCCGCACCTCGCTCATGCCCGCACCCCGTGCCTACCGTGGAGGCATGTCCACCATCCTGATCACCGGCGCCACCTCGGGACTCGGCCGCCATGTCGCCTTCGAGCTGGTGCGGGCCGGGCACCGCGTCCTCGCGCACGGGCGGGACGCGACACGCGCCGAGGGGCTCGTCGAGGAGCTGCGGGCCGAGGGCGAGGCCGAGGCATTCGTCGCCGATCTGGCCTCGCTGGGGCAGGTGCGGGAGCTGGCGGCGCATGTCGCCGGGGCGCATCCCGAACTCGACGTGCTGATCAACAACGCGGGTGTGGGCGGCGGGCCGCCCGGGTCCGGACGGGAACTCAGTGTCGACGGGCACGAACTGCGCCTGGCCGTCAACTACTTGGCGCCGGTCGCGCTGATCCGCGCCCTGCTCCCGGTGCTGCGCTCCAACGCGCCCGCGCGGATCGTGAACGTCGGCTCGGCCGGCCAGGAGCCCCTGGACCTCGACGACCCCGAGCTGACCCGCGGCTACGACGGCCTCTCGGCGTACTGCCGCAGCAAGTTCGCCCTCGCGGCGTACACGTTCGTCCTCGCCGGGGAACTTCGGGGCACCGGCGTCTCGGTGAACGTGCTGCACCCGGCGACCCAGATGGACACGGCGATGGTCCGCGAGGGCGGCTTCACACCCCGGCACACGGTCGCCGACGGCGCTCGCGGCGTCCTCGCCCTGGCCGTCCGGGACCTCGGGACGGGCCGGTACTTCGACGGCACGCGTCCGGCGCGGGCGCACGAGGGGACGTACGATCCCGAGGTCCGCGAGCGGCTGACCGCGGTCACCGCCCAGCTGCTGGCCCTCTGACCGACCCCCCGCACCCTGCCGGAGCCCGCCTCACACCACTCCCACCGGCCTCACATCAGTCCCGTGGCCAGCGCCGCCTCCGCCTGTGCCACCAGCCCGTCCGCCCCGCAGGACCGCGCCAGCGTCAGTCCGCGCCGGAGCTCCGTGGACGAGCGGGCGGCGATGCCGTACTCGACGCGGGCGGCCGCGTGCTCGTACTGGCAGGGCGATGCCTCCAGATAGGCGACGGCCTGCTCGGCGAGGCGTACCGCGCGCTGACCGGTCTCCAGGGCGGCGGCGCAGCGCAGGGCCTCGCCGATGGCGGTGTCGGTGCCGAAGCGCTCGGCGTGGCGGCGGACGTCGGTGGCGAGCCGGGCGGCGCGCGCCGGGTCCACGCAGGCGAGGGCGCGGGCCAGGTCGACCGCCCAGGGGGCCAGCACCGAATTGTGGTGGACACGGACGGCCGCCGCCTTCTCCGCCTCCTCCAGTTCGTTGATGCCCTCCTGGGTGCGGCCGACCGCGAGGAGCAGACGGCCGCGGACCGAGCGCGGGTCGGGCAGGACGATGGTGGACGGGTACGGCGGGGCGAAGCCGTGCTGCTCGGCGATCTCCCAGGCAGCCTCGACATGGCCGCGGGCGAGCAGGGTGTCGACGAGGTTGCAGCTCGCGGACCAGTGCAGGGGCAGTCGGCGGCCGACGCGCTCGGCGAGCGCCAGCGACTTGCGCAGGGACGCCTCGGCCTCGCGGAGCCGTCCGCGCCTGCGGTGTCCGAGGCCGACGTAGGCGTGGGCCAGGGAGAGGTGGCCGCCGCTCCAGCCGGCGGACTCGTAGGCGTGCAGGGCCTCGTTGTAGAGGGACTCGGCCCGGTCGAGGCGGTCGGTGAACGCGTAGGAGCTGGCCAGCATCATCGGCAGTTCGAGGCCCCACTCCGGGTCGGTCCAGCCGAGTCCGGGCGCGAGGCGGCCGTTGATGAGGACACGGTCGCACAGTTCGACGACCTCCTCGGCGTTCTCGCCGCGGGCCATGGCGTCGAAGCCGCGCAGGATGAGCAGGGCGCGCTCGGAGTTGTCGCGGCCGGTGCAGGTCCTGGCGAGTTCGGCGAGGCGCGCGGAGCGTCCCGGGGAGGTCGCCTCGCCCGCGTGGATGCCCTCCCACATGAACTGCACGGCCTGCAGCCGCAGCTTGGTGGGCCCGTCCGGATGCCGGGCGGCCTCCGCCTCGACCGTGCGGACGGCCTCCTCCAGCTGGTCGTTGTGGAGCAGGGCCTGGGAGAGGCGGTAGACGGCGTCGACGCGTTCGTCGCCGTCGAGGCCCGGCATGGCGAGGGCGGTCTGGAGGTGGTCGATGGTGGTCGCGGGAGCGGTGAGGAGGGTGACGCAGCCGAGTTCGTGCAGCACCCGCGCATGGACCTCGGGCAGGGGCGGCTCCAGCAGGGCGCGCTCCAGGCAGCGGCGGGCCGCGTCGGGGGCGCCGACGGCGAGGTGTTCGCGAGCGGCCTCGCGGAGCTGCTCGACGAGTTCCTCGTCGCTGTCCGGGTGGACCTCCAGGAGGTGGCGGGCGGCGACGGCGGCTCCACGGCCGTTGTCGGTGACGACTCGGGCGGCGATGCCGTGCATCGCGGTGCGCAGGGCGTCGGGGATGGAGTTGTAGACGTCGGTGGCGATCAGCGGGTGGACGAACTGGAGCTCGCCGTCGTCCAGTTGGGCGCCCGCCGGGTCCGGCTCGGTGAGGATGCGGTGGGTGCGCAGCAGGTCGGCGCAGCGCTCGGCGTCGTCGAGGCTCATGGTGGCGAGCTCGGCCACCAGGTCGACCGAGATGCCGGTGCCGAGGATGGCGGCCGCCCAGGCGAACCGGGTGGCGTCGACGCCGAGCTTCTCCAGGCGGGCGACGAGTCCGCCGCCGCGCGCCGTCCGGTTCAGGGCGCGCAGTTCGCCGGCCGCGGACTCGGTGGGCTCGAACTCGCTGTCCCGCACCTTGGCGAGGAGTTCGACGGTCTCGTACGGGTTGCCGCCGGTGACGGCCCAGACCTCGCGGCAGAACGGGGCGTCGGCGTGTGCGCCCAGGGCGGCGCGGGTGAGACCGGCGGTGGCGTCCGGGGTGAGGGCGCTCAGGCTGGCGACGGAGCTGCCCGCGGCGGCGACCGTGTCCAGGTGGCGGGCGCTGTCGCCGCTGACCTCGCCGGGGCGGCGGGCCACCACGACCAGGACGTTCTGCTCGCCGACCCGTTCGGCGAACGCGGCCAGCCAGCGCAGGGTCTCCTGGTCGGCCCAGTGGGCGTCGTCGATCAGCAGCACCAGCGGCCAGTCCCGCCGGGCCAGGCGGCGCACCGCGGTCACCAGGCCGTCGCACACGCCCTGCGGGTCGGCCTGGCGCTCGCCCGGCTCCGTTATGCCGAGGGCGGGTCCGGCGATGTCGTACCAGTCCCCGAGGTACTCGCGTGCCTCTTCGGGCATCAGTGACAGCAGGGCGGGCTGCATCAACTGCCGTACGACGTTGAAGGGGACGGATCTCAGGGTCTCGCTGCCACGGGCCGACCACACCGTGCAGCCTCGGGTTTCGGCCATGCGGCGTGTCTCGGCCAGCAGCGCGGTCTTGCCGAGTCCCGCCTCGCCCCGGAACACCAGGAGGCTGCCCGAGGAGGACCTGTCCGCGCGCAGGGCGTCGAGCGCCCGCTCGACGGCGGCGAGTTCCTCGTCGCGCTCCCACAGGGCAGCCGAGGCGGCCTGCGTGGGCCGTACCTCCGTCATCCCGCTCCCTCCCCAAGTCGCCCGAATGACGTACAGACCTTGAGCGTAGCCGTCCGATTGCCTGAGTGGAGGCCGGTCGGGGCAGCTGTTGCCGTGATGGGTGACGGCGGGTGCGGGCAGGCGACGCACAGGGCCCGCGACCTGCCCCGGTGGAACTTACCGAAAGTCAAAAACCGATCCTCGGAAGGCCCGGGATGACGCCGACTCTCCACCACGGCTTGCCCGGCACCGAGCCGACGTCCACGAGCGCCCGCCACGCGCGCGTACTCGGCTCCCTCACGCCGGGCCAGGCCGGCCTGCGCCTGCCACGGCCTGTTCGGGAGCGGCCGGTACGGCTGGTTCTGGGGTCACTCGGGCCGAATCGGTTGCGGGGAGGGCCGACGTACGCGGGTTGATGCCGGTTCTTCTCATCCGGCTTTCACCGATGCCTCATACGGTGGACCCATGACGCAGGTGACTCCCCCCGGCTGGTACCCCGACCCAGGCCGGCAAAGTGACGGTCCGCCCACCGAGCGCTGGTGGGACGGCAAGGCATGGACGGACCAGGTCCGGCCCGCGGGGTCGGCCGCCGCATGGGCTCCGCCGGGCCGGCCGCCGACGGAGGCGACTCCCCCGGCGCAGCCACCGGCCCCGGGAACTCCTCCGGCGCAGCCACCGGCCCCGGGAACTCCTCCGGGCGCGTTGCCGGCCCAGGGGACCGCTCCGGCGTATCCCGGGTATCCGGTGCACCCGGGGTATCCCGGTCAGGTGCAGTCGGGCGGGCGGCGTGGGCTGCGTACGGGCATAGCCGTGGGCGTGGCCGCCGTAGTGCTCGCGAGCATCGGCGTCGGCGTGTACGCGCTGACCGCCGACGACGGCTCGGGCGGCGGCACCGCCCACTCCGAGCGGCGGGGCCCCGGCGGGCAGGGCGGCCCCTTCGGTGACTCCGGCGGGGGCAGCGGCGGCGGTTCCGGTGGGCAGTCGCCCTCCCCTGACGGGTCCGGGGCGCCGCGAGTGGAGAGCGGCTCGGTGGCGGACCCGGTGAACGGGATCAGCCTGCCCGTGCCGGACGGCTGGTACGGCCAGAAGATCGACTGGGGCGCGCAGGTCGCGTCCGAGGAGACGTACAAGTGCCCCGACGGCACCTCCGACAGCTGCATGAAGGGCGGCGCCTACTCGGCACCCGCGCTCGCGCTCGGCATCAGGGGCGACACGGCCGAGGAGATCGCCAAGGCGGACATCGCGAAGAACGCCGAGCAGTCCTACGGCAAGGGATACGGCGAGATCACCTCGCACGAGGTGCTGGCCTCCAAGGCGGTGACCGTGGCCGGGGAGAAGGGGTACATGGTCCGCTGGAAGGCGGTCACCAGCAAGGGCGCCGACGGCTACGTCGAGTCGCTCGTCTTCCCGTCGCCGGTCACCGAGCAGCAGATGGTCGTGGTCCGGCTCGGTGTGGACGTCGGGGAGGGGCAGGCGGTCCTCGACGAGATCACCAAGGGCATCAAGGTGTCCACCGGCGGCGGCAACGGACAGGACGTCTAGGGCCTGTTGCGAACAGTGGCGTCGCGCGGCAGGCGCCGCTTTCGCAACCGGCCCTAGACGGTCCCGGACGTCAGGCGGCCGGGTGGGGCGCCCCTCCGCTCAAGAGGAACCCCACCCGGCCGGGGGGTGCGCGCCGCCCCCGTCCCCACGGTGCGGCGCGGTCACAGGTCGCCGTCCGGTCATCCCGTGGACGGCGGCCTGAGTCTCAGGTCAGGCCCAGGCACGGCAGCACGGCGGCCTCCACGAAACGGACCAGGTAGGCGGGATCCGCGTCCTCGCCGTCCAGGATGGGACGCGCGCGCAGCACGCCGAAGATCTGGGCCGGGACGTACTCCAGCGCCGGATGGTCGGCGACGACCTCGCCCCGCGCGACCCCGCGCCTAAGGATCTCCTTCAGCGCCTCGATCTCGGGTTCGACGAGCGCCTCACGCAGGGCGCACCGGAGTTCCGGGTCCTGCGTCGCGGCATGGCCGAGCGCCTGCAGGAGCCGGGTGTCCTTGTCCGACCACGCCCCCGCGACCCGCGCGGCCTGGCGCAGGTCCTCGGCGAGGGTTCCGGTGTCGATGCCCTCAAGGCGGCTGCGGCGGCTGGCGCGCAGGGCGGCAGCCACGAACTGCGGCTTCGTCTTCCACTGCCGGTAGAGCGTGGACTTGCTGCAGCGCGTGCTGGCGGCGACGCCCTCCATGGTGACGGCGTCGTACCCGCACGCGCGGATCCGTTCGAGCACGGCGTCGAAGAACTCCCGCTCACGCTCGGGCGTGATCTTGGAGCGGCGCGAGGCGATGACCGTCTCCGGTCCGTCCGCGGCCTGCGACGTCATGACTCTTCTCCTCGCTCAGGTGCGACAGCCGGCCCTCTGCGGCGGGGCCCGTCTTCCAGTGTGGCGTACATCTATCGATACGCGACTGTACCGGCACGCCCACGTATCGGTACCGTAACGTATCGATACAGGATCGTTTCGGTACGCTGCCGTATCGATGAGTTCGGCGAGCCCGCGCAGGACCCTGACACCACCTCGCCCTCCCACGCTCCGGGCGCCACGCCCTCCCACGGGTCCGACGACGAGCACCCCGTGGCCGCCGTGCTGGCGCCGCGGCCCGACTCGGCGGCGCCGGAACCGGCGCTCGTGCCCCGGCGGCCGGAACCGGGGCACCTCACGGCGCGGTGAACGGCCCGTCGGCCCCGACTACTCGGTGATGATCGCCGGGTCGCTCACCCCCGGCCGCCCGTTCTCGACGTGCCCGGCGAACCGCCGCAGGAACGCGGGGTCGGCGTCGGAGGTGACGGTCAGGTCGTACCAGCGCCGGCTCCGGGCCAGGTCGAGGGTCCGGCGGACCGTGGCGCCGGACCGCACCGTCACCGTCGTGGCGCGACCGCCGTAGCCGTTGGTGACCTTCAGGCGGACGCTCGCCGTTGCCTTGTTGGTGAAGGTCAGCTCGACGTCGTCACCGGCGTGCCGGGCGGTGACCTCGGGGCCCGCCGCCTTGTTCGAGCCCTTGAAGGCACGCACGAAGCCGTTCGGGCCGTGCACCGTCAGGTCGTAGGAGCCGCCCGAGTACGCCGAGTTCCAGGTGTCGGCGATGGTCTTGCCGGCCTCGGTGGTGTACGTCCAGGGGCCGTCGGTGCGGTTGCCGGACGTGACGTGGAAGGCGGCTGCGGCCTTGGCGCCGGAGGCGAAGGTGAGCGTGAACCTGCCGGTCGCCGCGTCGACGGAACCGTCCACGTGCGGGGCGTACCGGAGCGGACGGGTGGGTCGCGTGCCGCGCTCCTGCCGGGGCATGTCCGGGTCGGCGGGCGGCGTCGGCCGGTAGTCGGGGTGACGCTCGCGGTCCGGCGGCTCGTACGCGTCGGTCTCCGGCAGCGCGGCCGGGCGGCTGTCCTTGCGGGAGAAGTCGAAGGCCGAGGTGAGGTCGCCGCAGACGGCCCGCCGCCAGGGCGAGATGTTGGTCTCCTCGACGCCGAAGCGGCGTTCCATGAACCGCAGGATCGAGGTGTGGTCGAGGGTCTCGGAGCAGACGTAACCGCCCTTGCTCCACGGCGAGACGACCAGCATCGGCACCCGCGGACCGAGCCCGTACGGGCCGGCCGGGCGCTTGCTGTCGCCCGGGTAGAGGTCGAGGGAGACATCGACCGTGGACTTGCCCCGGGAGGCGTCCTTCGGCGGGAGGGGCGGCACCACGTGGTCGAAGAAGCCGTCGTTCTCGTCGTAGGTGACGAACAGGGCCGTCTTCGACCAGACCTCGGGGTCGGCGGTGAGGGCGTCCAGGACCTGGGCGATGTACCAGGCGCCGTAGTTGGAGGGCCAGTTGGAGTGCTCGGAGAAGGCCTCGGGGGCGGCGATCCAGGAGATCTGCGGCAGCCTGCCGGCCTTGACGTCGGCCTTGAGCCGGTCGAAGTAGCCGTCGCCGTTCTTGACGTCGGTGCCGGTGCGGGCCTTGTCGTACCAGGGGTCGCCGGGCTTGGCCTCGCGGTACTTGTCGAAGTACAGCAGCGAGTTGTCGCCGTAGTTGCCGCGGTAGGCGTCCTCGATCCAGCCCCAGGAGCCGGCCGCGTCCAGTCCGTCGCCGATGTCCTGGTAGATCTTCCAGGAGATACCGGCCTTTTCGAGCCGCTCCGGATAGGTCGTCCAGGCGTAGCCGAGTTCGTCGTTGCCGAGGACCGGGCCGCCGCCCGTGCCGTCGTTGCCGGTGCAGCCCGTCCACATGTAGTAGCGGTTCGGGTCGGTGGAGCCGATGAACGAGCAGTGGTAGGCGTCGCAGACGGTGAAGGCGTCGGCGAGGGCGTAGTGGAAGGGGATGTCCTCGCGGGTCAGGTACGCCATGGTGGTGGTGCCCTTGGCGGGGATCCACTTGTCGTACTTGCCTCCGTTGTAGGCCTGCTGGCCGTCGGTCCAGCCGTGCGGCAGGCCCTCCAGGAACTGCATGCCGACGTCGTCGGCGTCCGGGTGGAACGGCAGGATGTCCTTGCCGCCGTCCGACTGGTGCCAGTTCGACCTGCCGTTGTCGAGCTTCACCGGGCGCGGATCGCCGAAACCGCGGACGCCGCGCAGCTTGCCGAAGTAGTGGTCGAAGGAACGGTTCTCCTGCATCAGGACGACGATGTGCTCGACGTCGTCGATCGACCCCGTGCGGTGGTTGGCCGGGAGCGCGGCGGCACGCTGGATGCTGCTCGACAGAGCCGAGAACGCCGTGGTCGCGCCCGCGAGTTGAAGGAATCTGCGCCGGTTGACTTCGGGCATGAGCGAGGGACCTCTTCCCATTGAGGGTGTTATGACCGGCCGTTGGTGACGGAATGCGCGCGGAAGGAGTGTTCCAGGAGCACCAAACGTCAGGGAAGGGTCCGGTGGCGCTCATGTGAAAGTCGCCGGTACGGGAGGTGTGCCGGGGCCGGAGCGCGGGGATGGTCGCGATCATGACAGAGACGACGCGCACGGACTCCCCGCCGGCGAACCGGCCCGTACGCCAGCTCCTCGCCGCCTCGGTGGGCAACGCAGTGGAGTGGTACGACTGGTACGCCTACACCTTCCTGGCCACCTACATCGCGGCCCAGATCTTCCCCAAGGGCGCGGACAACTCCCTGGTGCCGCTGCTGTCGACGTTCGCGGTCTTCGCGGTGGGCTTCCTCATGCGTCCGGTGGGCGGCCTGCTCATGGGCGCGGTCGCCGACCGCCGCGGCCGGCGGGCCGCGCTGACGGTCACCATCCTGCTGATGGGCGGCAGCAGCCTGCTGGTCGGCCTGACCCCGACGTACGAGTCGGCCGGAGTGCTGGCTCCGGTGATCCTCGTGATCGCGCGGCTCCTGCAAGGTCTGTCGGTCGGCGGCGAGTTCGCGGCGTCGACGACCTTCCTGGTCGAGTCGGCCGGACCCGGCCGCCGGGGGCTGTTCTCCAGCTTCCAGTACGTCTCGACGACCATCGGTCAGCTGGCCGCGTCCGGCGTCGCGGCCTTGCTGGTGGACACGTTGAGCGAGGGGCAGATGAACGGCTGGGGCTGGCGGGTGCCGTTCGTCCTCGGCGCCGTGCTCAGCCTGGTCGGCTTCTGGATCCGGCAGGGCGCGGAGGAAACGCGCAGCGCCGAGCAGCAACAGGCGCCGCGCCCGGGCCTGTTGGAGGCGCTGCGCCGCCACCCGCGCCAGTCCCTGCTGATCTGCGGGATCACGGCGGGCGGCACGATCGCGTACTACACCTGGACGTCGTACCTGCCGACGTACGCCGAACTCAACGCGGGCATCGAGAAGTCCGACGCGCTGCTCGCCGGCACGATCTCGCTGGCCTTCTTCGCCCTGCTCCAGCCCCTCGGCGGCCTCCTCTCCGACCGGTTCGGACGACGCCCCCTGCTCCTCTTCTTCGGTCTGGGCTTCGCCCTCCTCACCGTTCCCCTGCTGCACGCCCTGCGCGACTCCTTCGCGGTGCTGCTGCTCGTGCAGTGCGCGGGCATGGTGCTGCTGACCGGGTTCACGTCGATCAGCGCGGCCGTGAACGCCGAGGTGTTTCCGCCGCGGGTCCGGGCGGCGGGGATCGGGTTCCCGTACTCGCTGACGGTGGCGCTGTTCGGGGGTACGGCGCCGTATGTGGGCACGTTGTTCAAGGAGTTGGGGCACGCGCCTCTCTTCCCCTGGTACGTCGCCGTGCTGTGCCTCGGCTCCTCGCTCGTGTACCTGCGGCTTCCCGAGACCGCGCACCGGACCCTGGAGCGATGACCGCGTCGCTTCGGGTCAGCGGGGCGTGGCGATGGTGCCGCGGACGACGAGCCGCGGGGTGAGGACCACCTCTCGGGGCTCGGTGCGGTCCTGGTCGAGAGCCGGCCACGGACACCTCGCCGGGGACACCCACTCCGGCGCGCGTGAGCGCGGCCAGAACGCCGATGGCGCACTGGTCGTCGAAGGCGAGGACGGCGGTGGGAAGGTCGCCGGAGTCGAGGAGCTCGCGGGCGGCGCGCTCGCCGGCGGCCTCGGTGTTGTCGCCGCGCACCACCCTGATGTGGGCGTCGAGGGTCATGCCGGCGCATGGCGGTGCGGTACCCGCGGCGCCGGTCCGTCGCGATCACGCCCTTGCCGCCGTCGACGTGGGCGATCGCGCGGTGGCCGACGACGATGACGGGGGCCTTGCGGTCCCCCTTCTGACCGAGACGCGCAGCGAGGCGTACGCCGGGCCTTCCGTCTGACGGAAGCCGCCTTGCCGAGCAGCGGGGGGCGTCAGGACGCTGAGTCCAACCACGGCTCGCGGGGCGACGACGCCTCGCTCTCAGAGACGGGAACGCCATGCCGCACATGACCGCCTTCGCCAGGAACCAGTGGTACGTCGCCGCCTACAGCCACGAGGTCGGACGCGAGTTGCTCGGTCGGAAGATCCTCGGTGAGACGCTCGTTCTCTACCGCACGGAGGAGGGGACGCCGGTCGTCCTGCACGACCGCTGTGTGCATCGCCGCTACCCGCTGTCCGAGCCGCCGACCCGGCTCGACGGCGACCGGATCGTGTGCGGGTACCACGGGTTCACGTACGACACGACCGGTACGTGCGTGTACGTGCCGGGGCAGAAGCGGATCCCGCGGACGGCGCGGGTGGCCCCGTACCCCGTCGTCGAGCAGGACTCCCTGATCTGGGTGTGGATCGGTGACCCGGCGCTCGCCGACCCGGGGGGCATCCCGCGGGCCAGGCATCTGGACTCCCCCGGCTGGATCACCGTGCGCGGCATGGAGCCCATCGACTGCGACTACGGCCTGCTCGTCGACAACCTCCTCGACCTGTCCCACGAGACCTATCTGCACGGCGGCTACATCGGCACCCCCGAGGTCGCCGAGACCCCGATCACCACCGAGGTCGACGAGGGCGCCGGCATCGTACGGGTGAGCCGGCACATGGACGACGCCGAGTGCCCGCCGTTCTACGCCAGGTCGACCGGCATCCAGGGCCGGATCACCCGCTGGCAGGACATCGAGTACCACGCGCCCTGCCTGTACCTGTTGCACAGCCGCATCGCCCCGGTCGGTGTGCTGCCGGAGGCGGACGGCAGCGACCCGAACGGCTTCCACACGGAGATCACGTACTGCATCACGCCGTCCGGCGACGGCAAGGTGTACGACTTCTGGGCAGTCTCTCGCGACTGGGCGACGGACGACGACGAGGTCACCGAGTTCCTGCGCGGCAACAACCACACCGTCGTCATGCAGGACGTCACCGCGCTCAACCTGCTCCAGGAGACCCTCGGCACCGAACGTCACGGCTACCAGGAGCTGAGCATCAACATCGACACCGGCGGCCTGGCCGCCCGCCGTATCCTCGCCCGGCTGGTGGAGGAGGGCGCGAAGCCGATGGAGAAGGTCCAGTGACGTCGCCCTCGCCCTTCGGGACCGGAGAGATCTACCGCATCGACTGGCTGCCGGGCACGGACGTCCTGCACGGCACCTGTCACTGCGGCCGCGAGCACACCGCGCAGGACCCGGTGGAGATGTGGGAGTGGATGCTCGCACACCCCCAGGGACACCAGCCGCAAGGAAACCAGCCGCAAGGAAACCAGGCGCAAGGAAACCAGGCGCAAGGAAACCGCTCATGACCGGGTACGAAGCCGAACTGGTCGTCAGCCGAAGGGAAACCGCGGCCGACGGCGTGCTCGCCCTCACCCTGCGCCACCCGCTGGGCGAGCCGCTCCCGGCGTGGGAGCCCGGCGCCCACATCGACGTCGTGCTCGGGCCGGGGCTGGAGCGGCAGTACTCGCTGTGCGGCGATCCGGCGGACCGGACCCGGTGGCGGATCGCCGTGCTGCGGGAACCGGACGGGCGCGGCGGCTCCGCCCATGTGCACGAGCAGTTGGGGCAGGGCGACAAGGTCCGCGTGCGCGGTCCGCGCAATCACTTCCGGCTGGAGCCGTCCACGGCCTACCGCTTCGTCGCCGGCGGCATCGGCATCACCCCGATCCTGCCCATGCTGGCCGCGGCCGAGGCGGCGGGGGCCGAGTGGACGCTGCTGTACGGCGGGCGGTCCCGTCGATCCATGGCGTTCGTCGAGGAGTTGGGGCGGCACGGCGACCGGGTGACGATCGCCCCGCAGGACGAGACCGGTCTGCTGGACCTGGCCTCGGTCCTGGACGACGTGCCGGGCGGCACGCTCGTCTACTGCTGTGGTCCCGGTCCGCTGCTCGACGCCGTCGAGGAGCGGTGCCCGTCCGGGGTGCTGCGCGTCGAGCGGTTCCAGCCGAAGGAACAACCGGCGGGCGAGGAAGGGGAGTTCGAGGTCGAGCTGGCGCAGAGCGGACTGACGCTCACCGTCGCGCCGGGGGTCTCCGTGCTGGACACGGTCCGGGCGGCCGGTGTGGAGGTGCTCTACTCCTGCACCGAGGGCACCTGCGGGACCTGTGAGACCGACGTCCTCGACGGCACCCCGGAGCACCGGGACTCCGTGCTCACGGCTCAGGAGCAGGAGAGCGGCGAGACGATGATGATCTGTGTGTCCCGGTGCCGGGGGAAGCGGCTGGTGCTGGATTTGTGATGCGCAGGTCGGCCTCGATCCGGGCGACGGTCGCCAGCAGGTGCGGCAGCAGATCGCGGCGCACGGAGTCGACGGAGGTGCGGCCGGCGTGCACGGCGATGTTGGCGGCCGCGACCACCTCGCCGTCCCGGTCCCGCACCGGGACGGCGACCGACCTCAGCCCCTCCTCCAGCTCCTGGTCGACGACGGCGTATCCCTGTCGGCGCACCCGGCCGAGCTCCGTCCGCAGGGCGTCCGGCGAGGTGATGGTGCGACCGGTCAGAGGCTTCAACTCGGCTTTGGCGAACCTGAGTTCGGCGTCCTGCTCCGGCAGGTGGGCGAGGATCACCCGACCCACCGAGGTGACATACGCGGGGAAACGCGTGCCGACCGTGATGGACGCCGTCATGATGCGGCGCGTGGGGACGCGGGCGACGTACACGATGTCGTCGCCGTCGAGGACGCACAGCGACGACGACTCCCGTACCTGCGCGACGAGTTGCTCCAGATGCGGCTCGGCGATCTGCGGCAGGGTGTAGCTGGAGAGGTAGGAGTAGCCGAGTTCCAGCACGCGCGGGGTGAGGCGGAACCGGCGGCCGTCGGTGTGGACGTACCCGAGGTCGGCGAGGGTGAGCAGGAAGCGGCGGGCGGCGGCGCGGGTCAGCTCGCAGGCGCGCGCCACCTCGCTCAGCGTCCGCGTCGGATGCTCGGCGTCGAAGGCACGGATCACGGCGAGGCCGCGCTCGAAGGACCGGACGAAATGCGGTGCGCGGGTTTCAGCGGACATCCTGGCCTCCGGGCGTGACGTACGACCGTACGCCCTGCGCACGCTAGGAGTGCGGATCTCGTGATGTCAACGGCCCGTAGGCACACAGGCATTGACCATGAATCGGGCTCGGCCTTACGTTCTCGCTG
Source organism: Streptomyces sp. NPDC006385 (assembly GCF_040612485.1). NCBI lineage: Bacteria > Bacillati > Actinomycetota > Actinomycetes > Kitasatosporales > Streptomycetaceae > Streptomyces > Streptomyces sp. NPDC006385. The sequence continues at coordinate 29,439 of NZ_JBEXQG010000051.1, read as the reverse complement.
AGCACAAGCGTGCTGTCTGCGCACAGCCTGTCGGAGCACCAGCGTCGGTCCCACAGGGGGATTCATGCGTCGTCGTCTGTTTCTGGCTCTCACGGCCGCGTCCGTCCTGGTCTCCGCGACGGCCTGCGGCTCGTCCGGCGGCGGGGACGCCTCGGACGCGGGCGGCTCGTCCGGCGGGGTGACCACCGTCAAGGTCGGGCTCATTCCCATCGTCGATGTGGCGCCGCTCTATCTCGGCCAGGAGAAGGGCTTCTTCGAAAAGCGCGGCCTGCAGCTGGAGTTCACCGCGGCGCAGGGCGGCGCGGCGGTCGTGCCGGGCGTGGCCAGCGGTCAGTTCCAGTTCGGTTTCTCCAACGTCACGTCGCTGATGATCGCCCAGTCCAACAACGTGCCGATCAAGGCCGTCGCGAACGCGATCGCCTCGACCGGCGTCGAGGGCGAGGACTTCAGCGCGATCACCGTCGCCGAGGACAGCCCGATCAGGACGCCGAAGGACCTGGAGGGCAAGCGGGTCGCCATCAACACCCTGAAGAACATCAACGAGACGTCCGTGCGCGCGTCCGTGCGCAAGGCGGGCGGCGACCCGGACAAGGTCGAGTTCGTCGAGCTCGCCTTCGACCAGATGCCCGCCGCCCTCGACAGCGGGCAGATCGACGCCGCCCAGGTGGTCGAACCCGCCCTCGCCGGGGTCAAGAGCCAGGGCGGACGCGTCATCGCCTCGCCCCTGGTCGACGTGGCACCCGACCTCACCGTGGCGCTGTACTTCACCTCGACGCGGTACGCCCAGCAGAACCCGGAGGTGGTGAAGAAGTTCCAGGAGGCCACCGCCGAGTCCCTCGCCTACGCCGACGCCCACCCGGACGAGGCCCGCCAGATCGTCACCACGTACACGAAGATCCCGGCGGCGGTGCTGGAGAAGGTGACCCTGCCGAAGTGGCCGGCCGAGCCGAACCGCGCCTCCATCGAGGCGCTGATGAAGCTCGGCGAGGAGGACGGCCTGTTCAAGTCGACGCCGGACCTGGACAAGCTGCTGCCGTGAGGGGCCTGAACGTCGCACTCGGTGCGGCCGGGCTCGCGGCCTTCCTCGCCCTGGGCGAGGCGGTGCCGCGGCTCGGCCTGGTCAAGGAGGCCTACTTCCCGCCGACCAGCCGTATCGCCGAGGCGCTCGCGGACGAGGTCGCCGAGGCCGCCTTCTGGACGGCGCTCGGCGACACGCTCACCGGCTGGGCACTGGGGCTCGCGATCGCGTCCTGCGCGGGCATCGTGGTGGGCGTCGTCGTCTCGGTCGTGCCGTATCTGCGCGAGGTGACGGCCTCCACGATCGAGTTCCTGCGCCCGATCCCCTCGGTCGCGCTGATCCCGCTGGCGGTGCTGCTGTACGGCACGGAACTGCGCTCGGTGCTCCTGCTCGTCGTCTACGCGTCGTTCTGGCAGGTGCTGATCCAGGTCCTGTACGGCGTCCAGGACGTCGACCCCGTCGCGGACGAGACGGCGCGGTCGTACGGCCTCGGCACCTGGGCCCGGATCCGGCATGTGCTGTGGCCGACCGCGCTGCCGTACGTCATGACCGGCGTCCGGCTGGCGGCGGCCGTCGCGCTGATCCTCGCCATCACCGCCGAACTCGTCATCGGGGCACCGGGGTTGGGCAGGCGGATCGGGGTGGCGCAGACCTCGCAGGCCGTGCCCGAGATGTACGCGCTGATCGTGGTGACCGGGCTGCTGGGGCTGCTGATCAATGTGGGCGCGCGCTCGGTGGAGCGGCGGGCGCTGGCCTGGCACCAGTCGGTGCGCGGGGAGGTGGCGGTGTGAGGCTCCTGCTGCTGCGGCTGGTGTTCGTGTGCGCGCTGCCGGCGGTGCTGGTCGCGCTCTGGTGGGTGGCGTCCGCCGGCAGTACGGACGTGTACTGGCCTGCCTTGCGCACGATCCTGGAGACCTTCCCGGACGTGTGGACGGCGGAGCGCCTACGGGAGGACGTCCTGCCCAGCGTGCTGCGCCTGACCGGCGGTTACGCGCTGGCGGCGGTCGTCGGCGTGGCGCTCGGTACCGTCATCGGCTCCTGTCGGCGGGTGCGGGCGGTGTGCGAGCCGGTCCTGGAGTTCCTGCGGGCGGTGCCGCCGCCGGTGCTGGTGCCGGTCATCATGCTGTTCGCGGGCATCGGCGACACGATGAAGGTCACGGTGATCGCGAGCGGCTGCGTGTGGCCGATCCTGCTCAACACGGTGGAGGGCGTGCGGGCGGTGGACCCGGTGATGGCGGAGACGGCACGCTCGTACGGGATCACGGGCGTGGCGCGCCTGAGGCACGTGGTGCTGCGCTCGGCGAGCCCGCAGATCTTCGCGGGCCTGCGGCAGGCCCTGTCCATCGGCATCATCCTCATGGTGATCAGCGAGATGTTCGCCGCGAGCAACGGGCTCGGCTTCACCATCGTCCAGTTCCAGCGCGGTTTCGCGATCCCGGACATGTGGACCGGCATCCTCGTGCTCGGTCTGCTCGGCTTTCTGCTGTCGGTCGTCTTCCAACTGGTCGAGCGGCGGGTGCTCGGCTGGTACCACGGTCTGCGCGCCTCGGCCAGGCGGTCCCCGTGACACTCACGAAAGGGCGATCCATGCTCGACGTACGAGGCCTGAAGAAGGTCTACGAGGGGTCGGGGCGCCGGGTGGAGGCGGTCCGCGATCTCAGCTTCATCGTCGAGGCGGGCGAACTGGTGTGTCTCGTGGGCCCGTCGGGCTGCGGCAAGACGACCTTGCTGAAGTGCGTGGGCGGACTGCTCACTCCGACGGCGGGTGAAGTACGACTGGCCGGGCAGCGGGTCAGTGGTCCGCCGCCCGGTATGGCGTTCGTCTTCCAGGAGTACGGACGCAGCCTGTTCCCGTGGATGCGGGTCGCCGACAACGTCGAACTCCCCCTCAAGCAGAAGGACCTGCGCAAGGAACGACGCCGGGACCTGGTCACCGACGCGCTGGAGTCGGTCGGGCTCGCGGACGCCGCCGGGGCGTACCCCTGGCAGCTCTCCGGCGGGATGCAGCAGCGGGTCGCGATCGCCCGCGCCCTGGCCTACGAGCCTCAGGTCCTGCTGATGGACGAGCCGTTCGCGGCGGTGGACGCCCAGACGCGCGCCGATCTGGAGGACCTCGTACGGGGGCTGTGGCGGGAGCGCGGGATCACGATCCTGTTCGTCACCCACGACATCGACGAGGCCGTGTACCTCGGCCAGCGGGTGATCACGCTCTCCGCCTCACCCACCGTCGTCCGCGAGCAGCTCAAGGTCGACCTGCCCGACGAGCGGGACCAGGTGCACACGCGCGTGTCCCCGCGCTTCGCCGAACTGCGGACCCATGTGTACGAGCAGATCCAGTCGGCGAAGCGCGGAACGACTGCCGTCGCCGAGGCGGACACGCCTCCACCTCACTGAACCGCGCCCGCCGGGCCGACCCGTGTTCCGTCGTGGGGGACCACGTCGGACCGGGCGGCGGCCCGTCCGCGCGCCGAGGGCACGCGGTCGGCCGCCCCGAGGACGAGTCCGACGCGCTCGTGGCCCAGCGAGACCAGGTGCCGCCGGGCCTGCCCACGGCCACCGCGTCGTCGCAGGTCACGCCTGGGAAGCCAGGTGCTCGATGGCCGCGTCGACCAGCACCACCGTTGCGGCAACGGCGCGACGAGGTCGGCCTCGGAGCCTCGTCCTTGGTCCGCGTGCTGACTCCGGCCTCACTCGCCGCCTCAGCCGGTCGTCGCGTCCTGCGCGCAAGAGCAGCGCGAAGAACGCGGACGGCTTGCGCAGGCGCGTCAACGATCTCCGCGCGCTGCCCACAGTCCGCGGACGTGCCCGAGGTGCCGGGTCATGATCTCGCGTACGGCCTTCTCGTCACGCGCGATCAGGGCGTCGAGGAGTTCGAGGTGCTCCTCGGCGGACGCCAGCAGGCGGCCCGCCTCGACGAGCGCGGTGAGCCCGTAGAGGCGGGAGCGCTTGCGCAGGTCGCCGACGACCTCGACGAGGTGGGCGTTGCCGGCGAGGGCGAGCAGGCCGAGGTGGAAACGGGTGTCGGCCTCGACGTACGCGATGAGGTCGGCGGAGACGGCGGCCTGCACGATCTCCCGGGCGGCGGGACGCAGCGCCTCCAGGGAGACCTTGTCGGCGGTCCCGACCAGCGCGACCACCGTGGGGATCTCGATGAGCGCGCGGATGTGCGTGTACTCGTCGAGCTGTCTCTCGGAGACCGCGGTGACCCGGAAGCCCTTGTTGGGGACGGTGTCGACCAGTCCCTCCTTGACCAGGTCCAGCATGGCCTCGCGCACCGGCGTCGCCGAGACGCCGAAGCGGGCGGCGAGCGTCGGCGCGGAGTACACCTCGCCGGGAAGCAGTTCGCCCGCGATCAGCGCGGCCCGCAGGGCGTCGGCGACCCGCTCCCGGTAGCTGCGCTTCTTGCCGCCCAGGGTGGGCAGCGCCGGGGCGGCTGCGGTGGACGGGGCGCCGGTGCGCTGGGCGGCCATGGGTCTCCTAGCTGTGCAATGTCACGCGTTACCCGCCTCATTATCCTCGACGCTCACAGCACGAACCCGGCCGGGAACGGATCGGACGGGTCGAGCAGGTACTGCGCGGTCCCGGTGATCCAGGCGCGGCCGGTGAAGCTGGGCAGGACGGCCGGCACGCCGCCGACCTCGGTGGTGCCGAGGAGGCGTCCGGTGAAGCGGGTCCCGATGAAGGACTCGTTGACGAACTCGGTGTGCAGGGGCAGTTCGCCTCGGGCGTGCAGCTGCGCCATCCGCGCGCTGGTCCCCGTGCCGCAGGGCGAGCGGTCGAACCAGCCGGGGTGGATCGCCATGGCGTGCCGGGAGTGCCGGGAGGTCGCGCCGGGGGCGATCAGATGGACGTGGTGGCAGCCGCGGATGGACGGGTCCTCGGGGTGGACGGGCTCCTCCTCGGCGTTGATCGCCGCCATGAGGGAGAGGCCGGCCTTGAGGATGTCGTCCTTGCGGGAGCGGTCGAAGGGCAGTCCGAACTGGTCCAGCGGCAGGATGGCGTAGAAGTTGCCGCCGTACGCCATGTCGTAGGTCACCGTGCGCCCGTCGGGCAGGGTGATCTTGCGGTCGAGGGCGACGGAGAAGGACGGCACGTTCTGGAGGGTGACCGCCTTCGCGGCGCCGTCCTGAACCGCCACCTCGGCGACGACCAGGCCGGCCGGGGTGTCGAGCCGGATCGTGGTGACCGGCTCGACGACCTCGACCATGCCGGTCTCGACGAGCACGGTCGCCACGCCGATGGTGCCGTGTCCGCACATCGGCAGATAGCCGGAGACCTCGATGTAGATCACGCCCCAGTCGCAGTCGGGGCGGGTGGGCGGCTGGAGGACGGCGCCGCTCATCGCCGAGTGGCCGCGCGGCTCGTTCATCAGGAGCTGCTTGATGTGGTCGCGGTGCTCACGGAAGTACAGGCGCCGCTCGTTCATGGTGGTGCCGGGGACGGTGCCGACGCCGCCGGTGACGACGCGGGTGGGCATGCCCTCGGTGTGCGAGTCGACGGCGTGCAGGACGAGTTCGCTGCGCATGTCCGGCCTCCTTTGCGGTTGCGCGTGCGGGTACGCGAGTGCGACGGCGCCGGTGCGGTTACGCCAGCCCCGCGGCGACGGCCTTCTCGGTGGCGGTGCGGACCGCCGCCTCCTGCTCGGGCAGCAGCGGGACACGCGGCGGGCGGACGGGGCCGCCGTGCCGGCCGACGATGTCCATGGACAGTTTGATGGCCTGCACGAACTCAACCTTCGAGTCCCAGCGCAGCAGCGGGTGCAGCTGCTCGTACAGCTTCTTGGCCGTGCCCAGATCGCCGGCGACCGCGGCGCGGTAGAGCTCCACGGAGGACTTCGGCAGCGCGTTCGGGTAGCCGGCCACCCAGCCCTTCGCCCCGGCGATCGCGAGCTCCAGCAGCACGTCGTCGGCGCCGATCAGCAGGTCCAGTTCCGGGGCGAGCTCGGCGAGCCGGTAGGCGCGGCGGACGTCGCCGGAGAACTCCTTGACGGCGTGGATGTACCCCTCGGCGTGCAGCTTGGCGAGCAGTTCGGGCACCAGGTCGACCTTGGTGTCGATGGGGTTGTTGTACGCCACGATCGGTACGCCCGCCTTGGCGACCTCGGCGTAGTGGGCGAGGACGGAACGCTCGTCGGCGCGGTAGGCGTTGGGCGGCAGCAGCATCACGGACGCGCAGCCCGCGTCGCGCGCCTGCTCGGCCCAGCGGCGGGCCTCGGCGCAGCCGTAGGCGGCGACGCCGGGCATCACGCGCGCGCCGCCGAGTGTCGCGACGGCCGTCTCGACGACCTTGGCGCGCTCCTCGGGAGTGAGGACCTGGTACTCGCCGAGGGAGCCGTTCGGTACGACGCCGTCGCAGCCGTTCTCGACCAGCCAGGCGCAGTGCTCGGCGAACTTGCCGTGGTCGACGCAGAGGTCGTCGTCGAGCGGGAGCGCGGTGGCGACGAGGACGCCGCGCCAGGGACGGTTCTCGGTGGCGGTCATGTGGGTCCCTCTCGATCGGAGCGATACGGTGTGACATTTCACTGCGACATTTCACTGCGACCATTCACTGCGACACTGCCGGTCTGGCTCTCCGGCACGGGCCAGCACCCCGAGGGGCACGGGCCGGGCGAAGGGCCGCCGCGACGGAGTGGGTTCGCACCCGGCGAGTCCCGCCACCGCGGGCCCGCACACCCGGCCCTGGCACCAGCCCATCCCGGCCCGCGTCAGCAGCTTCACGGTCCGCGGATCACCGGCGCCGAGCTCCGCCACGGCCTCCCGGATCGCACCGCCGGTGACCTCCTCGCAGCGGCAGACGACGGTGTCGTCGGTTACCTGCTCGGTCCAGTGCGCGGGCGGCGCGTACACGGAGTCGAGCGCGACGGAGAACGCCCGCAGCCGGCTACGGACCTCGGCGGCCGCCGCCCATGCGCCCGGGTCGGGTTCGGTCCCGAACAGACACGCCGCGGCCGAGCGTCCTGCGATGTGCCCCTCGGCGAGCGCGAGGGCGGAGCCGCCGATGCCGGTGGTCTCCCCGGCGGCCCAGACGCCGGGCACGTCGGTGCGCTGTTCGTCGTCGACGTGCACGGCGAGTCCGTCGAGCCGGCAGCCCAGCGTCTCGGCGAGATCGGTGTGCGGGAGCATGCCGTGCCCGACGGCGAGGGTGTCGCAGGGGATACGGCGCCCGGTGCCGGGCCTGACCCGCCCGTCGCCGTCGAGCGCGGCGACGGTCACCGCCTCGAGCCGCTCGGTGCCGTGCGCCTCGACGACCGTGTGCCGGGCGAGGACCCGCACCCGATGACGCAGCAACCGAGCCGCGTATCCGGCGCCTTCGGCGACCTTCCCGGGCTCCGCTGCCAGCGCGCGGGACCGCCGTACGAGGGTCTTGGGGTCGGCGGACTCGACGAGCGCGGCCACGTCGACGCCGGCCGCGGCGAGTCCGGTCGCCACGGGGAGCAGCAGCGGGCCGGTCCCGGCGACCACGGCGGTGCGGCCGGAGACCGCGAGGGTGCCCTTGAGCATGGCCTGGGCGCCGCCCGCGGTGACGACACCGGGGAGGGTCCAGCCGGGAAACGGCAGCACCTTCTCGTATCCACCCGTCGCCAGGAGCACGGCGTCGGCGCGCACCTCGACCGGGTCCTCCTGCTCCGGGCCGAGGAGCGCGTGCACGGTGAAGCCGTCGCCGCGCCGCTGCGCACACCAGACATGATGGTCCGTCAAGTGCCGTACGGCACCGGCCCGGACGTGGGTGCGCAGCCCTTCGCTGAGTCGTTCCCAGGTGCGCCACTGGTGGTGCAGGGCCTGTGGGCGGCGGGCGCCCAGTTCGGCGGCGGGCTGCCGGTAGAACTGCCCGCCGGCTTCCGTGGCCGAGTCGAGGAGCGTGACCCGTACGCCATGGGCGGCGGCCGCGACACTTGCCGCGAGACCGGCCGGGCCGGCGCCGATCACCGCCAGATGCGGGCGTGCCCCTCGACGGTCCGGGTCAGTCATCGTGGCCCGTCCCCTCCTGCGTGCGGATGGCGTCGCCGGGCCGCACGGGCACGAGGCAGGCCCGCTGGTTCGGCCGGTCGTTGACGGTCACGAGGCAGTCGAAGCAGACGCCGATGCCGCAGAAGACGCCGCGGGGACGGCTGTCGCCCCGGGTGCTGCGCCATGAGGTGACTCCGGCCGCCCAGAGCGTGGCGGCGACGGTCTGGCCGGGCAGTGCCTCGATCTCGCGGCCGTCCAGGGTGACGGTGAACGCGGGGCCCGGTCGGGCGGCGGCCAACTCCACGGGGGATCTCACGCGGCCTCCTCGGCGAAACGGTCGGGGCGGAAGGGCGCCAGGTCCAGGTCGGGACTCTGGGCGGTGAGGGCCTGGGCGATCAAGTGGCCGGTGCCGGTGGCCAGTCCGATGCCCGCGCCCTCGTGGCCGCAGGCGTGGTACAGCCCCGGGGCGCGGGGGTCCGGTCCGACGGCGGGGAGGTGGTCGGGCAGGTACGGGCGGAAGCCGAGGTAGGAGCGCATGGCCCGCACCCGCTCCAGGAACGGGAACAGCCGGGTCGCCCCGGCCGCCAGGGCACGGACGACCGGCAGTGAGAACGTCCGGTCGAAGCCGACCCGCTCGCGGCTGGCCCCGATCAGGATCGGTCCCGCGGCCGTGCCCTCCACGACCGGTGAGGTCTGCAGCGCGGCCGAGTCGCTGGCCACGTCGGCCACGTAGTCGGCGGCGTACACCTTGTGACGGACCCGGCGCGGGAGGGGTTCGGTGACGAGGACGAAGCCGCGCCGCGGCAGGACGGGCAGGTGGACGCCCGCGAGTGCGGCGAGGTCACCGCCCCAGGTGCCGGCCGCGTTGACGACCGCCGGGGCGTGGAGGTCGCCCTGGTCCGTGCGGACCCCGCGCACGGTCCCGTCCGGGGCGCGCAGGACGCCGGTCACGGTGTGGCCGGTGAGCAGGCGGGCGCCGGAGGCGCGGACCAGGTGGGCGGCGGCCAGGGCGGGCATGACCTGGGCGTCCTGGGGGTAGTGGACGGCGCCGGGCAGACCCGGGGCGAGGTGGGGTTCGAGGTCGTACAGGGCGTCGCCCGCGACCGGTTCGGCGACGACCCCGGCGGCGCGCTGTCCTTCGGCGAACCGTTCCAGCGCCGCGAGCCCCCCGGGCGACGAGGCCACCACCACTCCCCCTTTGGCCTCGTACTCGACGGCCTCCCCGAACTCCCGCGCCAGCTCGCCCCACAGCCGGCCGGACAGCAGCGCGAGGTCCAGCTCCGGACCGGGTTCCTTGTCGGAGACGAGGAGATTGCCCTCCCCGGCGCCGGTCGTGCCGCCGGCCACCGGGCCACGGTCGACGAGGATCACGTCGAGGCCCGCGCGGCCCGCGTACAGGGCACAGGCCGCGCCCACCATTCCGGCTCCGACCACCACGACATCGCAGGTCAGTCGCTTGCTCACGTCAGTACTATGTCACATATCCCATCAGCTGGGAATGAAGGGAACGCCACGCGGCCGAGGTGGGACGAGGTGGGGAGACGGCGCTGACGGGGCGCCGCCGGCGACCTGAACGCCGACGGTGCCCCGCTCAGCCTTGAGGGGTGGGCACGACGCGCAGATGGGCCGCGGCGCGGCGGGCCCCACGGACCCTGGGCCGGTCGCGGCGCACCTCGCGCAGGACCAGCGTCAGCCGGGTGCAGCCCATCTCCTGAAGGGTCCTGGGCGTCTCCTCGACGACCCGGCACTCGGTCGCACCCCACCGCGGATCAGGGTGCAGCAGGGGACGTACGGCGCCGTCGTGCGCCACGGCCCGCTCACCGACCGCGCGGACCCAGTGCGGCAGACCCTGCCGGTAGGCGGCCTCCATCAGCGGGTCCTGGGCGATCTCCCGGCGGATGGCCTGCAACCCGTGGTCATGGCCGTGCCGCTCCAGGGCGGCCGCGAACTGGGCCAGCAGCGGTAGGCACCAGCTGGACTCGTGATCACCGAGGACCGTGCTCGCGTCCGGGTGGAAGAGGACGAACCGGAGGAAGTTGTCGTCGGGCATGGCCGTCGGGTGCGGGCCCACGCCGCGGAAAAGTGACGCGAAAGCGGTGTTCGCCAGAACGACGTCCCAGCGGCGGTCGAGGAGGACGGACGGGAACGGCACGGCCTCCAGGAGAGTGGCGTAGTCGCGCAGATACGCCTGGGCCTCGCGACTCTCGGGGACGGGCCGCGGTACGGACCGCTGCCCACCTGCCTGATATGCCATCGGGAGGTCACCCCTCTTGCCTATGCGGCCTTCACGCGGCGCCCTGATCCTGGTGCCCACGCCCGATCGGTGTCAACTATCGTGGCATTTCGTGTCTGTTGACGGCTGAAATTGGCCACAGTTGTGGCGAGACCTGGATGTGAGTTCGAACTACCCGGTAATCTCCACCAAGTTCACGGCAACCGCTTGTGAGAAGCCTGTGAGAGACGTAGGAGATCTGTCGGTGACGGGTGGCTTCGAGGGTCCGGGCGCCACGCAGACGGCTGCGCTGCCGGCCGTCGTCGCTCGTGTCACCGCGCTCGCCGACCGGCTCGGCGTGCCGCACGCGGAGGTCTTCGACACCGGCCGGCTGTCCGTGGCCTCCGGCGTCCCGGAGCCCGTGGTCAGGGCCCTGCTCAGTGGCCGCCCCGCGGGCGAGCCGGACGTCCAGGCCCGCTTCCTCCAGCGCCTGGACCTCCTGCGCCGCACCCGCCTGAAGCCGAACGGCCGCAAGTACACCCAGCAGGAGATCGCCGACGGCGCGGGCATGTCGCGCCAGCAGGCGGGCGCCCTGATCAACGGCGACCGGCGCCCCACCATGGAGCACTGCGACGCCATCCAGCGCTTCTTCCGCGTCCACGCCGGATTCCTCACGGCCGAGGACCCCGAGGCACTCACGGGCGCCCTCCAGCACACCGAACAGGATCTGCTCCAGAAGCTGGCGGAGCGCGAGGCGGCGCAGGCCGCCGCGGACCCGCTGGAGAGGCTGCTCCAGGACCACGGTGTGCGCGGGATCGCCTGGCGGGCCGCCCAACTGCCCACCGACCAGCACCGCGACAAGGTCGCCGAGTGGCTGGACATGCTCCTGGAGAGCGTCAAGCGGCCCGAGTCGTGATCCGGGGAGAACGGGAGACAAGTGGGCATCGGTAGGGAAATGCGCCGCCTGTGCGGCGAGTTGGTCGCGGAGCTGAGCCTTCCCGCACCCGCGGCGCCGGAGAAGCTGTACGGCGCCCTGTGCGACGCGATGAGCAGACGCCGCGGCCGTCCCGTCCACTTCCGTACGGCCGCCTTCCCGGTCGGCACGGCCAGCGGGCTGTGGCTCGACATGGCCGACCAGGACCTGGTCGTGATCGAGGAACGCACCGCGCCCGACCACCAGTTGGTGATCCTCGGCCACGAGCTGTGGCACATGAAGGCGGGCCACTGCAGCCACAGCATCGAGGGCGCCACCGTGGCGGCCCGCCTCCTGAGCGACGACGCCGACCTGCGCTCGACGGTCCTCAAGGTCGCCGCCCGCAGCCACTTCGACCAGGCCGAGGAGAAGGAGGCCGAGACCTTCGGCCTGTTACTGGCCAGCAAGTGCCGGGCGTGGCTGGCGGTGTCGTCGGTGCGGGGCCAGCGGGATCATCTGGCGGGGCGGATCGAGGCGTCCCTGGGGTATCTCGGCCCGCAGGGCTGACCGAGGGCGCGGCGGTGCGCGTACGGCACCTCGGAGGGCGTTTCACCTCCGCTGAGCGGGCGAACCCACACGTGGCCGAGCCCGATTGTCAGTGGTGGGCGGCAAGCTGGTGATGCGCCCTCATATGCGGGGGCGTGACGCGATGACGCCGACTCGGGGAGAGCCGACCGATGCCCACCGCCGTACTGACCGACCGCGAGCGCAGCGCAGTCCAGGCCTATCTGCGGCTGTTGCACACCGTACGAGCCGCGTTCGACGGTCCTCCCGGCTCCCGCCGGCCACCGGTCGTCCCGCCCGCCGTCCTCGCCGAGGCGGAACAGGCGCTGGCGGAAGCGGGACTGGCCGGCAACGAGGAGGAGTTCTTCCGGATGCTGCGCAGCTGGTGTCCCGCACAGCCCTAGCGGATTCCGCACGGGCCCCGGCGCGGGGCGTCCGAGGGGGCTCAGGTGTGCGGCACGCTCACCGCTGTCGCCACCAGCCCCCGCTGGACCGTCCACCGGCCCTCGAAGTGGTCGAGGCGGCGGTCGCCCACGCACGGGCCCGGGACGAGCAGCCGGGCGCGGAAGCCACCGCTGTGCGGCTCACCGGGGTCGGCGAAGACGTCGATGTCGGCCTCGGCGAAGTCCAGCCACTTCCCGGTGAGGGGGAACCACGCCTTGTAGACGGACTCCTTGGCGCTGAACAGCAACCGGTCCCAGTGGACTTCGGGGTGGTCGCCGGCCAGGCGGCGCAGCCGGTCCGCCTCGGCGGGCAGGGCGACGGCGGGCAGGACGCCCTCCGGGAGCGTCTGGTGGGGCTCGGCGTCGATACCGAGGGAGGCCAGGTCGCAGGTGCGGACCAGGGCGGCGGCGCCGTAGCCGTCGCAGTGGGTCATGCTGCCGGCCAGGCCGGCCGGCCAGCCCGGGGCGCCGCGCTCGCCGGGCAGGATCGGCCGGGGCGGCACGCCGAGCTTCTCCATGGCGCGGCGGGCGCAGGAGCGTACGACGGCGAACTCCCGGCGGCGCTTGGCGACCGCCTGGACCACGACCGCCTCCTCCTCGGGGTACAGGCCCGCGTTCGGGGGTTCCTCCTCGCCGTACGCCTCGACGGCGACCACCGTGTCCGGCAGCAGTTCCTCGATCACCGGGCCCCGTCCTCCCTGGGCAGAATCCGGCGCAGCCGTCCGGGTGGTTCCGGTCGCTTGCGCCACTCACGCGGATATCCCACCGACACCTCCTCGAAGCGGACGCCCTCGTGCCAGGTGGTCCGTGGGATGTGGAGGTGGCCGTAGACCATGGTCGCGACGCGGAACCTGCGGTGCCAGTCCGCGGTCAGCCGGGTGCCGCACCACATGGCGAACTCGGGGTACCACAGGACGTCGGTCGGGTGCCGGTCCAGCGGGTAGTGGTTGACGAGGACGGTGGGCAGGTCCTCGGGCAGTGCGGCGAGCCGGCGCTCGGTCTCGGCGACCCGGGCCTCGCACCAGGCCTCGCGGGACGGGTACGGGTCGGGGTGCAGCAGATACTCGTCGTTGCACACGATCCCGGTCCCGTGCGCGTACCTCAGCCCCTCGTCCTTGGTCGCGCAGCCGGAGGGCAGGAACGAGTAGTCGTACAGCAGGAACAAGGGCGCCACGGCCACCGGGCCGCCGGGGCCGTCCCAGACCGGGTAGGGGTCCTCGGGAGTCGACACACCCAGTTCCCGGCACAGGTCGACCAGGTGTTCGTAGCGGGCGACGCCACGCAGGGTGACGGTGTCCTTCGGGTGGGTCCACAGCTCGTGGTTGCCGGGTGCCCACAGGACCTTGCGGAAGCGGCCGGCGAGCGTCTGGAGGGCCCAGCGGATGTCGGCCACGGTCTCCGCGACGTCACCGGCGACGAGCAGCCAGTCGTCGTCCGAGTCGGGCCGCATCTTCTCGACGAGGGCGCGGTTGTCCTCGTAGCCGATGTGCAGATCGCTGATGGCCAGCAGCTGCCCGGCACCGCCGACCGTCGACGTCACCCCTCGCCCCTTCCGATCACCCGAAGGACACCACAAGAACACAGGCTGCCGTGCCTGTACAAGGCGGTATCCCGTCGGCGCACCGCCAGGGCGGTGGAGAATCCGTAACACGTACGTTGCACGGGGCGCCGCTTGAAAGCCGTATGATCGCCCCAACACCACCGCCACAACGTCCCTTCGCACGGGGCGGTTTGGTGTACCTCCATCCACCCTGCCCGGGTACGGGCCTGCTTCGCCCTGCCCGCGAACCCCGAAAGGACGGCCCTGCATGGTCTCTCGCGTACGCGTCTGGCTCAACCGCACGTACGCGGAGAACGTGTTCTTCATGGATCAGCTGCGGAGAAATCCCAGCGATCGGGCGGTCGAGATCCATGCGACGCACGGGGACGCCGACTCCCCCGTGCTGGCCGCCGCCGACACCGCCGAACTGGAGCCGGAGGGCCTGTCCCCGGCCGCCTACGTCGAGTACGCGCTCGACCAGTGCCGGCGGCGCGGCATCGACGTCTTCGTACCCCGGCTGCACCAGTCGGCGATCGTGGCGCACCGCGCGGACTTCGAGGCGGCGGGTACGGCGCTGCTGGCGCCGCCGCCGGAGGCCGTGGCGGTGTTCGAGGACAAGGTGATCGCGTACGAGGCCGTGCAGGCGATCGGGGTGCCGGTGCCGCCGTGGTGGCGGGTGCGCACCGCCGAGGAACTCCTCAGCGCCGTCGAGGAGTTGGAGACCCGCGGGCACAAGGCCTGCTTCAAACCGGCGTCCGGCGCCGGCGGGGTGGGCTTCCGCGTCATCACACGCGCCCCCTTCTCGCTCACGCATCTCAGCGGGTTCCCGACCCCGTACGTCCAGCTCGATCTGGTGCTGGACGCGTTGCGGCGGGCCGACGAGCCGGTGGACTGGCTGGTCATGCCGCGGCTGGAGCAGCCGGAGGTGTCGGTGGACTGCCTCACCGGTCCGGACAACCGGGTGCGGCTGGCGATCGGCCGCAGCAAGAACGGCCGCCGTCGCGGGTTCACGGTGCAGGAGCAGTGGGTGGAGCCGGCGCGGCGGATCGCTGAGGGGTTCGGGCTGCACTATCTGTCCAACATCCAGTTCCGGATGTTCGGTGAGACGCCGGTGCTGATGGATGTCAACACGCGGCCGGCCGGTGGGTTGCATCAGCTCTCGCTGTGCGGGGTCAATGTGCCCTGGCTGGCTGTGCAGTTGGCGCTCGGGGAGGATCCCGGGGAGGTCGCGCCGCCGTTCCTGGGACAGGACTACACGGTGGTCTCGGGGCCGCGGCCGCTGCGGCCGGTGTCCATTCCGCAGCAGCGGGCGGAGGAGACGGAGCCGTTGTTGCCGGCGGTGCCGGCGCCCGCGTCGGTCGATTCGGTCGGGAGTGGGGCGGCTCAGGTCCTGCCGCTCTAGGTTTTTTCCCGGAAGGGTGTATCAGGGCGCCGACCGCGCGCTCATAAGAGTGAAAGGCAACGGGGGAACGCACCACGACGGGGGATGCACCACCACGGGGGAACGCACCACCACGGGGGAACGCACCACCACGGGGGAACACGGGGGCTTCGGGTCGGCCGGCGCTGTCACGGGGGCTGCGGCCGGCCGACTCGAAGGTGAGCGTCGGGGTCAGGAGCGGCCCGAGCCCCGGTACAGCTCCAGCTCCCCGTCCAGTTCGACGGCGAGCACGGTGGCGTGCGGGTCGAGGTCTGCCTCGGTGGGCGGTTCGATCCAGAGCACGCCGGGTGTCTCGTGCAGGCCACCGGTGATCCGGTGGGCCAGTTCGGTGCCGCTGCCGAGCACCGTGACCCGGCGTACCGAACCGAGCAGCCCGCGCACGTTGAGCTCAGCGCGCGGGGCGTCGAAGAGGATCAGGTAGAGGGTGCGACGGTCCTTGGAGAGGGTGCTCGGACCGTAGTGGTGACCGGCCGGGAGGCCGCGTTCGGTGCCGTACACCGCCTCCGCGTGCTTGGCGATCCAGTCGCCCAGCCCCTCCAGGCGCTCCACCTGCTCGGCCGGGATGGTGCCGTCCTCGCGTGGCCCGACGCCGAGCAGCAGGTTGCCGCCCCCGCCGATCGTCTCCGTGAAGTAGCGGATCAGCTGGGCGACCGACTTGTGGTTGCGGTCGTGGTGCTGGTGCCCCCAGGAGTCGTTGATCGTCAGGCACAGCTCCCAGGGGCCGTCGGGCGGGACGACCGGGGCACCCTGTTCCGGCGTGGCGTAGTCGCCCTCGCCGAGCATGCGGGCGTTGAAGACGACGTCCGGCACCTCGGAGCGGATCAGCGCGGCCAGTTCGCGGATGCGCCACTGCTCCTCGCTGCGTTCCCACTCGCCGTCGAACCACAGCAGGTCCGGCTTGTAGCGGGAGGCCAACTCTGTCACCTGGCCGTCGCGGTAGGCCAGGAAGCGCGCCCAGGCCGCCAGGTCCTCGTCCTCGGCCGCCACCTCCGAGTACGGGTTGTCCGCCGGCTCCGGCGGGCGGCCCGGCTTGCGCGTGGAGGCGTAGTCGGGGTGGCTCCAGTCCGAGTGCGAGTAGTACAGGCCGACCTTCAGGCCCTGCTCGCGCAGCGCGTCCGCGTATCCGGCGATCAGGTCGCGGCCCACGTCGAGATTCCCGTGGGCTGTGTCCCACAGGGCCACCCCGTCGTGGTGGCGGCTGGTCAGGACGGCGTACCCGGCGCCGGCCCGCGCGAAGAGTCTCGCCCAGTCGCGCGGGTCGTAGCGGGACGCCGTGAAGCGGTCGAGCTGGGACATGTACCGGTCGTACGGGACGGTGCCGTCGTAGAACGACCAGGACTCCGGCACACCGTCGACGGCGTAGATGCCCCAGTGGACGAAGATCCCCAGCTTGGCGTCGGTGAACCAGGGCTGCATGGGCATCCGGTCAGCTCCCCTCGGTGCGCCGCAGGCGGAGCGTGAGGACCTGGAAGGGGCGCAGCGCGACGGCGACCTCGCCGTCACCTGTGATGCCGGCGTCCTCCAGCGGTCGCTCCAGCAGGTCGGTCACCTGGGCGCCCGCGAGCGGGAAGCCCGTGCGCACGGTGCCGGTCGCGCGGCCGCCGCGGGACTCGTAGAGGCGTACGACGACGTCGCCGGACCGGTCGTCGGCCAGCTTGACCGCCTCGACGGTCACGCCGTCGCCGTCCACGGAGACGACCGGCTCGGGCGCGCCCGCGGAATCCGCCACCCGCAGGGGGAGGTTGAGGGCGTACCCCTCGGCGACGGCGTCGGCGATGCTCGCGCCGGGCAGCAGGGAGTAGGTGAAGCGGTGCCGGCCCTGGTCGGCCTCGGGGTCCGGGACGCGCGGGGCGCGGACCAGGCTGAGGCTGACCCTGGTCGTCGTACCGCCGTCCTCGCGGACCGTGCGGGAGACGTCGTGGCCGTACGTGGAGTCGTTGATGACCGCGACGCCGTAGCCGGGCTCGGCGATGTGCACCCAGCGGTGGCCGGAGACCTCGAAGCGGGCCGCCTCCCAGCTGGTGTTGGTGTGGGTGGGGCGCTGGACGTGGCCGAACTGGATCTCGGCGGAGGAGTGCGGCGCCCGGATGTCCACCGGGAAGCCCGCCTTGAGGATCTTCTCGGCCTCGTGCCAGTCGATGTCGGTCTCGATGTCGATGCGCGGGCTGCCCGCGCGGACCGTGATCGTCTGGGCGATCCTCGACCCCTTGCCGAAGGCGCGCTCGACGCGGATCGCGCCGACGAGCGGGCTGTCCTCGACGACCGTGACGGACTCGGCGTCCAGCAGGTCCGTGTAGCGGTTCTTGTAGTGCTTGTCGATGTCCCAGGCGTCCCAGTAGTTCGGGAGGTCGGTGTGCAGGCGCAGCAGGTTGCCCTTGTCCGCGAGGACTTCGCGGTTCGCCCGCAGGTCGAGGACGGACGACAGCGTGCCGTCCGCCGCCACGTCCACCCGGACCAGGCCGTTGTCGAGCACCCGGCCGGTGACCGTCACGGGCTGCGGGGGCGCGGCGTCGCTCAGGGGCGCGCTGCCGCTCGCGGGCACCTCGACGTACGCCGGTGCGCCCTCGGCCGTACGGACCACCTCGGCCCGGGCGTAGGGGCTCGTGTTGAACACCCGCGCGGAGCCGCCGCCCAGCGCGGCGACCGCCTCGGCCGTGAGCGCCTCCAGTTCCTCGGCGACGCGTGCGTACTCGGCCTCCGCCTCGCGGTGCACCCAGGCGATCGAGGAGCCGGGCAGGATGTCGTGGAACTGGTGCAGCAGGACCGTCTTCCACAGCCGGTCCAGCTTCTGGTACGGGTACGTGTAGCCCGGCGCGTGCAGTGCCGCGGTCGTCGCCCACAACTCGGCCTCGCGCAGCCGGTGTTCGCTGCGCCGGTTGCCCTGCTTGGTGCGGGCCTGGGAGGTGTACGTCGCCCGGTGCAGTTCCAGGTACAGCTCGCCGACCCAGACGGGGGCGTCGGGGTACTCCTCGCGGGCCTTGGCGAAGAAGTCGTCGGGGTGTTCGACGACGACCTTCGGCGAGCCCTCCAGGTCCGCCAGCCGACGGGCCCGCTCCATGATCTCGCGGGTGGGGCCGCCACCGCCGTCGCCCCAGCCGAACGGCGCGAGGGAGCGCGTGCCGGCGCCCTTCTCGGAGTAGTTGCGGACCGCGCGGTCCATCTCCTCGCCGCTGAAGCGGGCGTTGTAGGTGTCGACCGGCGGGAAGTGGGTGAAGATGCGGGTGCCGTCGATGCCCTCCCACCAGAAGGTGTGGTGGGGGAACTTGTTGGTCTGGTTCCAGGAGATCTTCTGGGTCAGGAACCACTCGTTGCCGGCGAGCTTGGCGAGCTGCGGGTAGGCGGCGGTGTAGCCGAAGGAGTCGGGCAGCCAGACGCCCTTGGTCTCGACGCCGAAGTGCTCGATGAAGAACCGCTTGCCGTGGATGAGCTGGCGGGCGATCGCCTCGCCGCCGGGCAGGTTGCCGTCGGCCTCGACCCACATGCCGCCGACCGGCGCCCACTGGCCCTTCTTCACCGACTCCTGGATCCGGGCCCACACGTGCGGGTAGTTGTCGCGCACCCACTCGTACTGCTGGGCCTGGGAGCAGGCGAAGATGAAGTCCTCGTACTCGTCGGCCAGGGACGTCACGTTGGAGAAGGTGCGGGACGTCTTGCGCTTGGTCTCGCGGATGGGCCACAGCCAGGCGGAGTCGATGTGGGCGTGGCCGACGCCGGAGATCACGTGCGCGCTGGCGTGGGCGGGCCTGGCCAGCGCCGGGGCGAGCACCTCGCGGACGGCGGCGGCGCTGCCGGAGATGTCGTCCAGGTCCAGGGCGTCCATGGCCCGGTCCAGGGTGTGCATGATCTCGTGGCGGCGCGGCTCGTGCTCGCCGAGGTGGACCATGAGCCCGCGCAGCACCTGGAGGTCGAGGTCGAGGTGCCAGACCTCCTCGTCGAGGACGGCGATGTCGGCGCGCTGGAAGGTGTAGAGGGGCTTGTCGCCGGCCGTGAGCACGTCGCCGAGGGGGGTGGGGGCCGCGAAGTTGTTCGCCAGGATGTCCGGGTTGGAAGCCGCCTCGACCAGGTACTCGATCACCTCCCCGCCCGTGGCCGGGTTCGCGATCGGCACGTACTGGTTGAGCGGGTTGACCGCCTTCAGCGGGGTGCCGTCCAGCCGGTGCACCAGCGCCTCGGCCTGGTTGCCCGGCCAGTCGCCCACGAAGCCGAGGTCGATGACGGCCTCGACGCGCCGGCCCGCGAACTCGGCGGGCACCCGGCCGCGCATCCGGAACCAGGTGGTGCCCCAGGGCGGGCCCCAGGGGGTGTCCATGGCGAAGGGCTCGTACGGCGCGGCGGCGGCCTCCGTGAAGGGGACCGGCTCCCCCGGCGCCTGCCAGGCCTCGACCTCGAAGGGGACGGTGGCCGCGTAGATCGCGGGCTTGATGCGCTGGTCGTGGAGGCGCTCGACGCGTTCCTCGATCCGTCGGCGTTCGTCGTGCATGGGGGTTCTCCAGGGAGCCAGGGAGGGGACGGGAGCTCGGGGGCAAGGGAGGCCGGGAGGCCGGACAGCCTGTGGGAAAGCGCTTACCCGCAGGCGCTCACCTAAGGTACGCCAGGCCAGGGTGCACGGCCGTGTACCCCTCGACCAGCCTGCGGGCCACGTTGACGGAGTCGACGAGCGGGTGCAGCGCGAAGGCCTTCACCGCCGTCGTACGGGAGCCGGACCCGGCGGCGTGCAGCACCTCGCGCTCGACCGCCTTGACGGCGCACACGAGCCCGGTGGCGTGGTCGGGCAGCGGGGCGACCGCGACCGGGTGGGCGCCGTTGGCGTCGACCAGGCACGGGACCTCGATGACGGCGTCGGCGTCGAGGACGGACAGGGTGGCCTGGTTGCGCACGTTGAGGATCAGGGTGGTGCGCTCGTCCCGGGCGATGGCCCGCATCAGCGCGAGCGCCACCTTCTCGTAGCCGCCGGAGAGGTCGTCGGCGTCGCGTTCGCCGGCGCCGGCCGTCTGACGGTTCTCGGCCATGTAGGTGGCCTCGCGCTCGGCGCGGGTGCGGTCCCAGACGTCCAGGGCGGAGACGTCGGCACGCCGGGCCTCCTCGTAGAAACGGGCCTGCTGGTCGCGCAGGAAAGCGCCGCGCGTCTTGGCGGCCTGCTGGTAGGCGCGGACGGCTTCCCGGTTGAAGTAGTAGTAGTGCAGGTACTCGTTCGGGATCGCGCCGAGCGAGCGGAGCCAGTCGACGCCGAAGAGTTTGCCCTCCTCGAAGGAGCCGAGCAGGTCGGGGTCGGCGAGCAGCCGCGGGAGTTCGTCGCGCCCGGCGACGCGCAGGCCGCGCACCCAGCCGAGATGGTTGAGGCCGACGTAGTCGATCCACGCCTCGCCCGGGTTCTTCACGCCGAGCACGCGGGCGATACGGCGGCCGAGGCCGACCGGCGAGTCGCAGATGCCGATGACGCGGTCGCCGAGGTGGCGGGACATGGCCTCGGTGACCAGGCCGGCGGGGTTGGTGAAGTTGATGACCCAGGCGTCCGGCGCCAGGCGGGCGACCCGCTGGGCGATGTCGACGGCGACCGGCACGGTCCGCAGGCCGTAGGCGATGCCGCCCGCGCCGACCGTCTCCTGGCCGAGGACGCCCTCGGCGAGCGCGACCCGCTCGTCGTTCGCCCTGCCCTCCAGACCGCCGACGCGGATCGCCGAGAAGACGAAGTCGGCGCCGCGCAGCGCCTCGTCCAGGTCCGTGGTGGCGGTGACCTCGGGCGCGTCGGGCACGCCGGCCGCCTGCTCGGCGAGCACGCGGGTGACCGCCGAGAGCCGCACCGCGTCCAGGTCGTGCAGCACGACGTGGGTGACCCGGCCCTCGGCGCGGTCGCCGAGGAGCGCCCCGTACACGAGCGGCACGCGGAATCCGCCGCCGCCCAGAATCGTCAGTTTCACGCTTGCACCTTTCCTGCCACGACCACCTCGACGCCCGCCTCCTCCAGGGAGGACCGGGTCGCCGCGTCGACCGGCGCGTTCGTCACCAGCACGTCCAGGTCTTCCGGACCGCACACCTTCGCCATCCCCGTACCCGGGAACTTCGCCGCGTCGGCGAGCAGCACGACCTTGTCGCCGGCCTTGATCATGGCCCGCTTGACCGGCACCTCGACGACCGTCGTGTCCATCACCTGACCGCCCGGCCGCACTCCACTGGTGCCCAGGAACAGCCAGTCGGCATGCAGCTGGCGCAGGTTGTCCTCGGTGAGGAAGCCGACCAGGGAGCGGTACTCACGGCGGACCATGCCGCCGAGCAGCACCAGCTCGATGCCCTCGTCGTCGGCGAGTTCCTCGTAGACCACCAGGTTGCTGGTGATCACGGTGAGGCGGCGGCCGTGCAGCTGGCGGGCCAGCCGGAAAGCGGTGGTGCCGATGTCGAGCAGCACCGACTGACCGTCTTCGATCATCGCGGCGGCGCGCGCGGCTATGGCGTCCTTCTCGCGCACGCGCACCTCGGCGACCTCGGCGAAGGGCTGGTCGCCCTCGTCCACGACCGCGCCGCCGTGCACCCGCGTGAGCAGGCCGTCCTCCTCCAGTTTGACCAGGTCACGCCTGATGGTGGCGGGACTCACACCCAGCTGCTCGGAGAGATCGGTCACGGCCGCGGGACCGCCGGAGCGCAGGGCCCGCAGGATGAGTTGGTGTCGTCGTTCTGCCAGCACGACGTGCACACTACTCGTCATCTTCACTCATCGCCATGCTCATTTCTGCTCAGGTATTGACCAATCCAGCGGAGCGGCGCACGATTCCCGTCACGAAATGAAGAGTTTTGACGAGAGGACGTTGCCGTGGACGACGACCGGCCCGATGTGCTGCTGACCGGGCTGCTCTTCTACGACCTCGTTCTCACGGGGCTCGGGAAGCCGCCGACACCGGGCGAGGAGATCTGGACGGGCGGGATGGGCTGCGGCCCGGGCGGCATCGCCAACCTGGCGGTGGCCGCCGCCCGCTTCGGCCTGCGCACCTCGCTGGCCACGGTGTTCGGCGACGACCTCTACGGCGAGTACTGCCGGGACATCCTGTGCGACCAGGAGGACATCGACCTCTCGCTCTCCCGCACGGCGGACGGCTGGCCCACCCCGGTCACCGTCTCCCTCGCCTACGGCCACGACCGGGCCCTCGTCACCCACGGCCAGGAGCCCCCGTACTCGCAGGACACGCTGATGGGCGACCCGCCCCAGGCGCGCACGGCCCTCGTGCACATCGAGGCCGAGCCCCGCGCATGGCTGGCCAAGGCCGCCGCGAACGGCACACAGATCTATGCCGACGTCGGCTGGGACCCCACCCAGCGGTGGTCGACCGACCTCCTCGACCAGCTCTCCCTGTGCCACGCCTTCCTCCCCAACGAGACCGAGGCGATGGCCTACACCCGCACCGACAGCGCGGGCTCGGCCCTCGGCGCGCTCAGCGAGCTGGTGCCGGTGGCCGTGGTGACGCGCGGCGGTGCGGGCGCGGTCGCCGTCGACCAGACGACCGGCGAGTACGCGCAGGTTCCCGCCCTGGACCTCGACGTCCTCGACGCCACGGGCGCCGGGGACGTGTTCGGGGCGAGCTTCGTCGCCGCCTCGCTCGGCGGCTGGCCGCTGGAGGAACGGCTCCGGTTCGCCGTGCTGGCCGCCGGGCTGTCCGTACGGCAGCCCGGCGGGGCCCTCGCGGCCCCCGGCTGGTACGGCGTCGACCGCTGGTGGCGCTCCCTGACCGATCCCGAGCTGAGGCGGACGTACGGCTTCCTGGCGGACCGGCTCCCCGACAACCCGGGACCGCCCGTCGCGCACGCCCCCGTCACCCCACCCGCACGGCCGCACTGACTCCCCCACCTGGCCCTCCTCCACCGGTCCTCCCCCACGTGTCCCTCTCATGCGAAGTCCCGAACAGATCCGAAAGGCGGTGGGAGCTGTGCGGCTCTCACGAAGAGGCCTGCTGCGCGCGGGCCTGGCCGGTACGGCCGCCACGGCCCTCGGCGGCCTGGCGTCCGGCTGCGCCGTACCGACCGGCTCGACCGGCCGGAACATGGTCCTGTGGTACTGGAGCGGCGGTCTGAGCGACACCGTCGTGAAGAACGCCAAGGCCCGCTACGACAGCTCCGTGAACCTCCAGGCGATCCAGATCGGCGGCTACTACCGGTCCAAGCTGATCACCACGATGGCCGGCAACGCCCACATCCCCGATATCGCGGGCCTCAAGGGCGAGGACATGGCGTCCTATCTGCCCAACGCCGACCAGTTCGTCGACCTGCGCACGCTCGGCGCGGACAAGTACAAGGACCGGTACCTGGCGTGGAAGTGGGACCAGGGCATCGCCGACGACGGCTCGATGGTCGGCTTCCCGATCGACTGCGGGCCGGTCGCGCACTTCTACCAGTACGCCGTGTTCCGGAAGGCGGGACTGCCCTACGAGCCCGACGAGGTGTCGAAGGAACTCGACACCTGGGAGAAGTTCTTCGCGGCGGGTGAGCGGCTGAAGCGGCGCATCCCCGGGACCTTCCTGCTCACCGACGTCAACGCCGTCTTCGAGAACGTCGTGAACCAGGGCACCAGGCGCTACGTCGACAAGGACCGCGCCTTCATCGGCGATCAGGAGCACATACGGGACGCCTGGGCGCTCGCCGTGGAGGCGAAGCGGCGGGGCATCGTCTCCAGCATCGTCAACGGCACCCCGGACTGGCTGTCGGCCGTCGAGGGCGGCAAGCTGCCCAGCCAGCTCAACGCCTCCTGGGCCGCCGGCGACCTCAAGAACGGTGTCCCGAAGACCAAGGGCCGGTGGCGGGTGGCCCAGATGCCGGTGCGGCCCGCCAACAACGGCGGTTCGTTCCTGTCGATCACCAAGGCGTGCCGGGAACCCGAGCGGGCCTTCGAGATCATCACCTGGCTGCTCAACGCCGACAACCAGGCGCAGGGCTTCGTCGACGCGGGTCTGTTCCCCTCCACGCCCGCCTCGTACGGCATGAAGAAGCTGCGGGAGCCGGACCCGTTCTTCGGCGGCCAGGTCACCATGGACGTCTTCGGGCCCGCCGCGCAGAAGATCGCGGTCGCCTACAACAGCCCGTACGACGTGGCGTTGGGCCAGCCCATCAAGGACGAGATCAAGAACGTCGGCGTCCTCGGCAAGGATCCGAGGAAGGCCTGGGAGGACGCCATGAGCAAGTGCCGGCGTATCGCGAAGCACCTGGGGGTGACCTTCTGATGGCCGTCATCGAGCAGACCCCGCCCGCCGTGAACCGGCCCCAGCCCGCCACGGCCCCGCCGAAGAAGGGCCTGCGCGAGCACTGGCACCTCTATGCCGCGATCTCCCCCTTCTACCTCCTCTTCCTCGCCTTCGGCCTGATCCCCGTCGGCTTCTCGCTCTACCTGTCCTTCCACCGCTGGGACGGCCTGGGCTCGATGGAGTGGGCGGGGCTGTCGCAGTACCAGTACCTGCTGAGCGACAGCGACTTCTGGCAGTCGATCGGGAACACGCTTGTCATCTGGGCGCTGGCCACCTTCCCCATGATCTTCCTGGCGATGGTCACGGCCGTGATGCTCAACTCGGCGGTCCGCTTCAAGAACGCCTACCGGTTCGCGTACTTCCTGCCCAACGTCACCTCGGTCGTCGCCGTCGCGATCGTCTTCGGGTCGATCTTCTCCACCAACTTCGGCCTGGTGAACGCCCTGTTGCAGGCCGCGGGCCTGGATCAGGTGGCCTGGCTGAACACCCTCTGGGGCATCAAGGTCGCCATCGCCACGCTGATGACCTGGCAGTGGACCGGCTACAACGCGATCATCTTCCTCGCCGGGCTCCAGACCATCCCGGGCGACCTGTACGAGGCGGCCCGCATCGACGGCGCCGGTCCCGTGCAGACCTTCTTCCGGGTCACCCTGCCCCTGCTGCGGCCGACGCTGCTGTTCGTGCTGGTCGTCTCGACGATCACGGGACTGCAGAGCTTCTCCGAGCCGCAGGTGCTGCTCCAGACCACGGCCAACGAGTCCACGTTCTCGGGCGGCCCCGACCACGCCGGCCGGACCATGGTCCTCTACTTCTTCCAGCAGACCTTCGACAACAACGACTTCGGGTACGGCGCCGCCGTGGCGTGGGGCATCTTCCTGGTCGTCGTCCTCTTCTCGATCATCAACTGGCGCCTGGTGCAGCGCCGGGGCGAACAGTAGGAAGGCCGCATCATGGCATCCATCAAGGGCTCCGGACGCCGGGGCATCGCGCTGCACGCGTCCCTGATCATCGGTGTGCTGCTGTCGGCCTTCCCGTTCTACTGGGCCGTGGTCATGTCGACGCACACCTCGTCGGAGATCTTCTCGTACCCTCCGAAGCTGCTGCCGGGGTCGCACTTCCTGGAGAACGTCCGCAACCTGCTGGGCTCGATCGACTTCCTCGGGTCGATGGGGAACTCGCTGCTGGTCGCGACGACGGTGACCTTCCTGGTGCTGTTCTTCGACTCGCTGGCGGCCTTCGTCTTCGCCAAGTTCGAGTTCCCGGGCAAGAACGTGCTGTTCGCGCTGCTCATGCTGATCTTCATGGTCCCGGCCCAGCTCGCGGCCATCCCGCAGTTCGTGATCATGGCGAAGATCGGCTGGATCGGCTCGATGACCGCGCTGATCGTGCCGGCGGCGGCCAACGCGTTCGGCATCTTCTGGATGCGCCAGTACATGCGGAGCGCCATCCACGACGAACTGCTCGACGCCTCGAAGCTGGACGGCGCGAACTTCATGCGCCAGTACTGGCACGTGGCCCTCCCGGTCGTCCGACCCGGGCTCGCCTTCCTCGGCATCTTCACCTTCATGGGCCAGTGGAACGACTACGCCTGGCCGCTGATCGCCCTGACCAACCCGGACAACGTCACCCTCCAGGTCGCGCTGTCCCAGCTCAACGGCACCCACGGCACCACCGACTACGGCATGGTGATGACCGGCGCCGTCCTCGCCCTCATCCCGCTGCTGATCGTCTTCGCGATCGGCGCCCGGCAGATCATCGGCGACCTCGCGAAGGGGGCCGTCCGCGAATGACGAGCGATCCCCTGATCGCCCTGCGCCCCTGGGCGGCACCCGAGGTGACCTCCTGGGGGCGGCTGCCCATGAACGCCGTCGACCGGCGCCCCGGGGCGCTCCCCCTCGACGGCGACTGGCGCTTCCAGTTGCTGCCGGCACCGGACGCACCGCTCGGCGGTGCCTGGTCCACGTCGTACGTCCCCGGCGCCTGGACCACGCAGGGCACGGACGACCTGCCGCGGTACACCAACGTGCGGATGCCGTTCGCCGAGTTCCCGCCCGGGTCGCCCGCGGCCAACCCGACGGGCGTGTACGAGCGTGAGGTGGCCGTGCCCGCCGAGTGGGCGGGACGCCGGATCGTGCTCCAGGTCGGGGCCGCCGAGAGCGTGCTGCTGGTGCATGTGGACGGGCGGCCCGTCGGCATCTCCAAGGACTCCCGTCTGGCCGCCGAGTTCGACCTTTCCGGTTTCGTACGTCCCGGTGCCCCCGCGTGTGTCCGGCTGACGGTCGTGAAGTGGTCGGACGCCTCGCACATCGAGGACCAGGACCAGTGGTGGCACGGCGGGATCACCCGCTCGGTGCTGCTGTACGCGACGGACTCCCTGCATCTCGCGGACGTGACGGTACACGCCCGATACAGCGGTGCGCTCCAGGTCGACTGCCGGGTGCGGGACGCGGCCGGCGCGCTGCCCGAGGGGTGGTACGTCACCGGGGAGCTGGACGGTCGACTCCTCGCGCAGGACGGGGAGTTCGACCGCGCGAACGCCGAGGACGAGCGGGTCTCCGGCTTCCTCGGCGAGGCCCGGCTGCTGACCACCGTCCCCGAGGTGCGCACCTGGAACGCCGAGACGCCCGAGCTGTACGACCTCACCGTCCGCCTGCACCGCGCCGACGGCACGGTCGCCGACACCTCGCGGCACCGCGTCGGCTTCCGCGACGTCGACATCGTCGGCCGGGACCTGCTGGTCAACGGCGAGCGGGTCTTCGTCCGGGGCGTGAACCGGCACGACTTCCATCCGCTGACCGGGCGGACGGTGTCGTACGACGACATGCGCGCGGACCTGGTTCTGCTGAAGCGCTTCGGCTTCAACGCGATCCGCACCGCCCACTACCCGAACGACCCCGCGCTGTACGACCTCGCCGACGAACTCGGCTTCTACGTCGTCGACGAGGCGGACATCGAGTCCCATGACCACGCGCACGAGATCGCCGACGACCCGCGCTACCTGAACGCCTTCGTGGACCGGGTCTCGCGGATGGTGCTGCGCGACAAGAACCATCCGTCGGTCATCATCTGGTCGCTGGGCAACGAGTCGGACTACGGCGCGAACCACGACGCCGCGGCGGGCTGGGTGCGGCGGCACGATCCGACGCGGCCGATCCAGTACGAGGGGGCGGCCAAACGCGGCTGGGCGGACCCGGACACGGCCTCCGACATCGCCTGCCCGATGTACGCGCCGCTGGAGGACTGTGTCGCCCACGCCCTCTCCGGCGAGCAGACCAAGCCGCTCATCCAGTGCGAGTACTCGCACGCCATGGGCAACAGCAACGGCACACTGGCCGACCACTGGGCTGCCATCGAGGCCACCCCAGGTCTTCAGGGCGGGTTCATCTGGGAGTTCTGGGACCACGGGATCCTGCAACGCGTGAGCGACGGAAGACCGGTCGGGCGTGGGGGCGCCGGGCTCTATGACAACGGTGTCGCCGCGCCCGGCCATCGGTGGGCGTACGGCGGCGACTTCGGCGAGACGACCCATGACGGCGCGTTCATCGCGGACGGCATGGTCTTCCCCGACCGGACGCCCAAACCCGCGATGTACGAGCACCGGGAGATCGCGGCGCCGGTGCGCATCGAGTGCTTCCGGCACGAGGGGATCGTCCTCTCCAACCACCAGCATTTCCGCGGGCTGGACTGGCTGGCGGGCGAGTGGGAGCTGGTCCTCGCCGACGGCACGACGTCGACCGCGCCGGCCGAGCTGCCCGATCTGCGTCCGGGCGAGACGGCCGCCGTACCGCTGCCCTTCGAGGTGCCGCGCGACGGTGGCGAGGCCTGGCTGACGCTGCGGGTGACGACGGCCGAGGACCAGCCGTGGGCGCCGCGCGGCACCGAGGTGTGCCTGCCGCAGGTCCGGGTGCGCGAGTCCGCCGTGATCCCGGCCGCCTGCGTGGACCGGCGGGTCGAGGTCGACGGCGAGGGCCTGCTCGTCCATCCGCTGCTCACGGCCGCCCCCACGCTCTCGCTGTGGCGGGCGCCCACCGACAACGACGAGCTCGGCGGGATCGCCCGGCGCTGGCGCACGTGGGGTCTCGACGCGCTGGTCCGCAAGGTCGTCTCCGTACGCCGGGAGGGCGGCCGGGTGACCGTGGTCGCCGAGTACGCCGGCGCGACCGGTGTCGTGCGGCACCGGCAGGTGTGCACGCCGGTCGAGGGCGGGGTCCGGGTCGACGAAGAGGCCGAGCTGCCCGAGGAGTTCGACGACGTGGCACGCGTCGGCTCGGTGTTCGAGACGGTGGCGGGGCTCGATCTGCTGGAGTGGTTCGGGCAGGGGCCCTGGGAGTCGTATCCCGACCGGAGCGCGGGCGCGCCCGTGGGCCACCACTCGGTGCCCGTCGACGACTTGTTCACCCCGTATCTGCGGCCCCAGGAGAGCGGCGGGCGGCACGGGGTACGGCGCTTCAGGCTCTCGGCGCCGGACGCCACCGGCCTCTCGGTCGTCCTGGACGAACCGCGTCAGGTCTCGGTCACCCGCTGGCGCGCCGACGACCTGACGGCCGTCGCCCACCACGACGAACTGGTGCCGCGTGCCGGCTGCGTGGTGCACATCGACGCGGCACACCGGGGCCTCGGCACGGCCTCGTGCGGCCCGGACACCTTCCCCTCCTATCGCGTTCCGCCCGGCATTCACCGCTGGAGCTGGACCCTGCGCGTTCTCTGAACCCCCTTCTTCTCCTCTCTTCTCCTCTCTTCTCCTCTCTTCCCGGAGCACACGTGTGTACTTCGCATGACCACCCCCAGGGCGAAGCCCCGCAGGCCGGTGCCGGACGACGCGGCTTCCTCAGGGCCACGGCGCTGCTCGGCGCCGCCGCCACCGCCTCGGTCGCGCTGCCGACCGCGGCGGAAGCGGCATCGGCGGACCGCCGGGGGCCCGACCCCGACAGCCGGCGCTTCACGCTCGCCGTGATGCCGGACACCCAGTACCTCTTCGACGGGCCGAGCATCGACAAGGCACCGGTCGAGGCGTCCCTGCGCTATCTGCTGGAGCACGGCCGGGAGGAGAACATCGTCTTCCTGTCCCACCTCGGCGACCTCACCCAGAACGGCACCCGGCCCGAAGTCGCCGCGATCAGCGAGGCGTTCCGGGTCCTGG
>NZ_JBEXQG010000050.1:0-64416 GCF_040612485.1 Streptomyces sp. NPDC006385 | reverse complement strand
ACCGACCAGGCGCGGGTGGCCACGGAGGCCAGGTGGAGCAGGAAGGCCAGGGCGGTCAGGGAGACCCCGATCCGGCCGAGCAGATCGGACCGCGGATCGCTGCCGACGGCAGCCGGACTGTCGCCGGGCCCGGAGGCGTCCTCGGCCGTCCGGCGGGTGGAGGGCCGGTCCAGTACCGCGGTGCTCACGGCCGAGGCCGTCCGGGACTGCGTACGTCCCTTGGCGGCCGTGTCGGGGGCGGTCTTGGCGCCGCCCGACTGGTGCGTGGCGGCGAGGCGGGCGACGCGGCTGCGGCTGCCGAAGGCCCATTCGGCGCAGTGGGCGAGGAAGGCCAGCAGGTAGACGGCGATCGCCGAGTAGATGAGCCAGTTGCTGAGCTGTGCCAGCGTCTGGTCCGCGGTGGTAGTCGGGTTCACGGTTGCTCCTGCTTCTGCTTCCGGTCTTGGTCCTGGTGCGGTGAGGCGGTGGCGTCGGCCGCGGGGATCGTGTGGCGCAACTCGGCGCTGAGGTCGGCGACTTCCTGGGCGAGCGGGGCGGACGCCGACCGGTCCAGGCCGGCGACCTCGATCTCGCTGCCCGTGCCGGAGCCGGAGCCGGGGCGGATGCGGATCCACAGGCGGCGCCGTCGGATGAACAGCGAGGCGGTCAGGCCCAGTCCGGCGGCGATCGAGCTCCACAGGGCAGTGCTGTTGCTGGGGTTGCGGGCGATCTGGAAGCTGGCCCATTCCTTGAGCCCGTCGAAGGTGAGCGAGCCCGCCCCGTCGGGCAGGGTCATCTTGTCGCCGGGCCGCAGCGCCTTGGCGGCGGGGGAGCCGTCCTTCTTCTTGAACTGGGTCATCCGGCTGGTGTCGAGCTGGTAGACGCTCTGCGGCACACCGGTGTCCAGGCCGAGGTCGCCGTGGTAGGCGGTCAGCACGAGGACCGGATCCTCGGCTCCGGGGTAGACGGAGGACCAGCCGTTCGCGGTGAGGTTTACGGTGGGCAGGAACAAACCGGTGAAGCCGAGCTGGGTGGGCTTGCCGTCGCGGTCGCGGGCGTCGGGAACCTTGACCACGCCGGTGGAGCGGACGAAGGCGTCCTGCGGGAGGAAGGGCGCCGGCCCCGACCAGGCGACGTCACCCTTGCCGTCCCGCACGGTCACCACGGGCGCGTAGCCGTGGCCGACCAGGAAGACCTTGGACCCGCCGATCTCCATCGGGTCGTTCACCTTGATGGTGACCTCGCGCTCGGGGCCGCCCAGGGTCTCGCGGGCCTTCACGCGGGCCTGGAAGAAGGTCGGGGTGCCGAGCTGCGGTCCACTGCGCTGGTAATCGCCGGTGAAGTCCTCCAGACGGAAGCCGAACGGCTCAAGGCTGTCGCCGGAGACCAGCTTGCCCGGCTGGAAGTCGTCGTACTGGGTGCGCGCGTTGGTGAAGCTGTCACCCTCTACGACGACGGCCTGGCCGGTCGAGCCGAACAGGCCGCCGACGGCCAGGGCCACCAGTAGCCCGAACAGGGCGAGATGGAACAGCAGGTTGCCCGCCTCGCGCAGGTATCCCTTCTCACCCGCCACAGCGCCCCCGGCCCCATCGGGGCCGGCCTTCTCCACGCGCAGCCGGAAGCGCCGTCGGCGCAGGGCCCGCCGTGCCGCCTCCAGCGCCTCGGTGGGGGTGTTGGGGCTGGTCCACCGGGTGTGCTGCGGCATGCGGTCCAGGCGGCGGGGCGCGGCCGGCGGCCTGGCCCGCAGCGTACGGGCGAACTGCAGGCAGCGAGGCAGGATGCAGCCGCCGAGGGAGAGGAACAGCAGCAGGTAGACCGCGGCGAACCAGGGGGAGGCGTAGACGTCGAACAGCCCCAGCTTCTCGTAGATCGGGGCGAGGGTGGGGTTGTCGGCGCGGAAGGCGGCGGCCTGGGACGGCTGGCTGGAGTCCTGCGGGACCAGCGAGCCGGGGATCGCGGCCAGGCTCAGCAACAGGAGCAGGAGCAGCGCCGTGCGCATCGAGGTGAGGGACCGCCAGGTCCAGCGCAGCCATCCGAGCGGGCCGAGCCGGGGGCCGAGGGGGGCTTCGGTCTCGTCCCTGGGCGCACTGGACATTTCCCGGGACGGGTCCGTGGTCGGTGTTTCGAAGAGCTCCTGCGGGGGGTGAGCACTGTTGTCGGGGCGCTCGGTGCCGGCGTGGGTCGAGTTGTGCGAGGTGTGCACGGGGTTCACCGGCCTTCCGCGATGACGGGGGTCAGCATGGAAAGGATCTCCCGTTCGCTCAGCGCCTTCAGGGCCCGTGCGGCGATGCGCCCCTGACGGTCGATCACCACCGTGGACGGGATGGCCTGCGGCAGCAGGTGTCCCTTGAAGCGCAGCACCAGCTCTCCTCGGGGGTCGTAGAAGCTGGGATAGGTGATGCCGTAGCGCCGCTCGAACGCCTTCGCGGGACCGACTGACATGTCGCGGGTGTTGATGCCGAGGAACTCCACGCCCTGGTCCCGGGTCGCTTCGTAGGCTCGGGCCAGGTGCGGTGCCTCGGCCTTGCACGGCTCGCACCAGGAGCCCCACACGTTGAGCAGCACGACCTGGCCGCGGTAGTCGGACAGCTGCAGCGGCTCGCCGTCCAGGCTCTTGCCGGAGATGTCCGGGGCCGCTGGGCGCCGCCCGGCCGGAATCGCGGTGATCCCCCCGGTGCCTGCGGGGGACTCCGACCAGGCGCCGGAGGGTCCGCCCGAGCCGGAGGAACGGTCCGGGCCTCCCTCCGCCGCGGTGCATCCGGTGAATACCAGGGCCGCGCCGGTCGCCAGCAGGTACCGGCGGCTTCGCCGGGCCGTACCCGCTGACTGTGGGCCGGGCCACCCCACACTACTCCGAAGTTCATTAGGGGACACGGGGAGAGTGTGGCATGGGCAGTGCGCCGTACTGACCCCACCCCCCGACGTGTGGAGTGCGGCGAAGGACACCCTGGGCGGGGAACCGGCCATGGGATACCGTCGTCACCTAAAGAACCTAGGAATTTTGTCGACGGAGGGTCTACTCATGCGACGAAAGCTGGCGGAGCGCCCCGGCGCCGGGAAGAGGGGCGCTCACCGCAGGCCGCTCCGTGTCGCCGCACTGATCGCGGCCGCGGCCATGGTCCTTGCCGCATGCACAGGCTCGGCAGGCTCTAACGCCGACACCGCAACGGTGGGTGACGCGAAGAACACGGCCGGGGCGAAGGTCGGGCCCGTGAAGATCGCCATAGAACCGGCGGCGGAGGGTGCCCCGGTAGCACCCGGCGGCAAGGTGACGGTGCGCGCCGAGGACGGAAAGCTCTCCGAGGTGAAGGTGAGCGCGGCGGACACCGACGCGTTCGCCGGGGCGCTGTCGAAGGACAAGCGCAGCTGGACCTCCTCCGCCCTGCTCGCCCCCGGCACCGAGTACACCGTGGTCGCGCGCGCCCAGGGAGCGGACGGCAAGGAGGTGACCGAGCGCAGCACCCTCACCACCGCCAAGGCGAGGGACACCTTCGTCGGCGAGTACAGCCCGAACAAGGGCACCACGGTCGGCGTGGCCATGCCGGTGTCCATCACCTTCAACAAGCCCATCGAGGACAAGGCGGCCGTCGAGCGCGGGCTCACCGTCACCGCCAGCCCCGCGGTCGAGGGGGCATGGAGCTGGATGAAGGACCGCAATGGCAAGGACCGGATCGACTACCGGCCCAAGGAGTTCTGGAAGCCCGGTACCAAGGTGACCCTGCGCATGTCGCTGTCCGGCGTGGACGCGGGCGGCGGGGTACTGGGCACCCAGCAGCGGGTCGTCCACTTCACGGTCGGCAAGTCGGTGGTCAGCACCGTCGATGTGGAGAAGAAGACCATGACGGTCGCCGAGAACGGCAAGGTCGTCAGGACCTTGCCCGTCTCCAACGGCAAGCCGGGCTTCGACACCTGGAGCGGCACCATGGTGGTCCTCAGCAAGGTGCCCACCCTCCGGATGGACTCCCGCACGGTCGGCATATTCGGTCCCGAGGCGTACGACATCGGCGAGGTCAGGTGGAACGTCCAGCTCACCCCGTCCGGCACCTACGCCCATGCCGCGCCGTGGAACGAGGGCCTGTTCGGCAAGGTCAACTCCAGTCACGGCTGCGTCGGCATGAGCACCCAGGACGCCAAGTGGTTCTACGACCGTGTCGGACTCGGGGATCCCGTGACCGTCGTCAACTCCGCCGAGGACACCGTCGCCACGAACAACGGCTACGGGGACTGGAACGTCGACTGGAAGACCTGGAAGGCGGGCAGCGCGCTGAACTGAGCGCCGAGGCGAACACCGAGGCGAATTGAGAATCCGGCTCCCGACGTCGAGCCGGGTGCTGCGGCAGGTCGACGGGTCGCGTTTCATCCCCCGACGCGGTGCGCTCGTCAGGCGTGTGCAGGTTTTTTGACGGCTGTGAGGCGCTCGACCATGCCCAGGCAGTACCGCTCCCGGCGGATCACGGTGAAGCCCGCCTCCTCCGCCAAGAGCAGTGGCCTGCACAGGTGGTAGGCGCTGGAAAGAAGCCTCAGCACCGGTAAGGCCATGCGCTGGAGGACGCGAACCGGCAAGCGGGAGCCGGGAATGTGGTCGAGCAGCAGCAGACGCCCGCCCGGCCGCAACACCCGGTGCATCTCCCGCACCGCGGCCCGGTCGTCGGACATGCAGCACAGCGCCAGCACGCACACCACCGTGTCGAAGCAGGCATCCGGGAACGGCAGCGCTGCGGCTGATCCCTCCACGAGCTTCACCGCCGCGGCGGAGGCGGCCCCGCCCGGGCGGGCCCGCTCCAGCATCTCCGGGCACAGGTCGACGCCGAACACTTCCGTTCCGGCCGGGTAGTACGGCAGGTTCCGCCCAGTGCCGACCGCCACCTCCAGCACCCTGCCGCTCGCCTGACCACACACCCAAGCCCGCCCGTCGCCGACCAGCAGCCGGTCGTACGGGTGCATGCAGCCGTCGTACCAGCGCGCGTCGCGGTTCCAAGACCGCCGGACTCGCGCGTCCTGGTTCCTATGGAGGCTCATGAATGTCTCCCTCACATGTGCCGGAGCGCGGCAGCCTACCTGGGCCCGTCCAAGCCTGGTGCGGTTCAGTGGTCGGCTGCCTGGGTGACGGGAAGCCGCTTGGTGAACGTCAGCGCCTGCGGCTGCCCGCCGGGCACGGTGCCGTCTTGGCGACCGTGACTCCAATCCAGCCCACACTGCCGTAAGCGGACTTGCTCCGCTCCGTGCATACCTGACCGACGGCGACTTCCGGCACCAACCCAGGTTTTCCACGACTCACCTCCGCTTCGCCCACTGCCGGGCGGACCCTGGAGCATCAGGGGGCGTCGCGGAAGCACGCCCGCTCCCCGGTGGGAGCAGAACTCCACCCGTACAGGGAAATCAGCCACGGCCAACCCTCAAGAACGTGTGCGGGTACGGCACATTGGCACAGACCGCCAATGATGAGACGTGCCGTGAGAAGTGCTGCGCCGCCTCGCTCAGCGATCCCGCCCGGACGGCTGAGCGGAGCGACTGCTGCGCCGCGTTGCACGCTTCCCATCGGACGCCGGCGCGGACGGCGACGGCGCGAGATGCTCTTGTGGGCAAGCCTGAACGATGCCCCGAGGCCCTGGACCGGGGTACTCCCACCGGCCCCCGACCTGTGTCCGGATGACGTTGGCGAATCCGGCCGACGGCCACCAAGTGGTACGAGAGGGGGCGGAGTCACCCTCTCCTCGGTGCTGGAGCCGCCCGGGAACCGAGACCGGGGCCGCGCCAGCGGTGATCGCGTTTCGGGCGGAGGGCCGCCGCACGCGCACTGCCGTCCGGCGGCACCCTGCGAGTGATACGTCCGGCCGCGGCGGCGGGGTCACAGCGGGAGTTCGTAGCCGTTGACCCAGGTCTGCATCTCGTAGATCATCCAGCTCCACAGACCGGAGACCTGAGCGATGCCGACGGCCACCAGCAGTGCGCCGCCGATGAGCAGCATGGCGCGGGTGTGGCGGCGGAGGAAGGCGAAGGCGCGCAGGGATTTGCCGAGGGCGAGGGTGAACAGCAGGAACGGTATGCCGACGCCGACGGCGTAGAGGAAGGCCAGGAAGGCGCCGCGGCCGGCGGAGCCGGTGGTGATGGAGAGGGAGAGCACGGCGGCGAGGGTGGGGCCGATGCAGGGTGTCCAGCCGATGCCGAACATCACCCCCATGAACGGCGCGCTGGTGAGCCCGGCGCGCGGGGCGAAGCGCGGCTTGAAGGTGCGAGAGAGCAGCGGAACGCGCTCCAGGACGCCCATGAACATCAGGCCGAGCAGGATGGTGAACACGCCCAGGACGCGGATGACGGTGTCCTGGTGGGCCAGCAGCAGGGTGCTGACCGAGCCGAAGAGCGCGCCGTAGGCGGTGAACACAGCGGCGAAGCCGAGGATGAACAGGGCCGTGCCCAGCAGGGCACGGCCCCGGGCTCGGCCGGCCGGGGCGTTCTGGGCCTCGTGCGCGTCGGCGGCGGTCATGCCGGTGGTGTACGAGAGGTAGCCCGGGACCAGGGGCAGACAGCACGGGGAGGCGACGGTTATCGCTCCCGCGGCGAGCGCGATGGGCGCGGCCAGGAACAGGGATCCGGAGCCGACCACCTGGCTGATATCGACGGACAAGACGCTGCCTTTCGGTGGGGTGCGAGCCCGGGCGCACCCGGGCTCGCCGGGATGCCGTCGGGGCCGATCGGGGGAAGCGGGTCGACACGCACCCTATCTCCTATGTAACTTAGGTCCGAAGCTGCATAGGTGATTGCGGGCGGCATGGCCCGTGAGCTGCCGGAAAGGGCCTGTTGATGGGCGAGCTGTTGTTCGGGACGACGCTGCTGGCGTCGTTCCTCGGCGGAATGGTGGCACTGCTGGCGCCGTGCTGTATCTCGGTGATGCTGCCGGCGTACTTCGCCACCGGCTTCCGCTCCCGCGGCCGCGTGGTGGCGGGCACACTGGCCTTCGGCGCCGGAGTGGCCACCATCATCGTCCCCATCGGACTGGGTGCCACCGCCCTCTCCTCCGTCTTCCAGCGGTACCACCTGTGGATCTACCTGACCGGTGGGCTACTCATGTTGGCCGGCGGCCTCGCCGTGCTGGCCGGGTGGAAGCCGAAGCTGCCGATGCCGTCCGGGGGTACTCCGCGGCAGGGAGGTGGCTTCAAGGCCGCCTACGGGCTCGGGGCGTTCTCCGGCATCGCCAGCGCCTGCTGCGCGCCGGTGCTCGCCGGTGTCGTGGTGCTGTCGGGGGCCAGCGGCTCCTTCCTGGCGGCGTTGAGCGTCGGGTTCGTCTACGTGCTGGGCATGGTCGCCCCGCTGGTGGTCATCGCCCTGGCCTGGGAGCGCGGGCACCGAGGGCCAGCCCGGGTGCTGCAGAACCGCCGGGTGCGGCTGCGGGCCGGGGCCTGGCAGCGCACCGTGCCACTGGGCGACCTCCTTGCGGGTGGCCTGCTGGTGGCCATGGGCGTGCTGACGGTGGCACTCGGGTTCAGCGGATCGGACATGTCCGCCTCGGGCTGGCGACTGCGGCTCTCGGCCGACCTGGACCATTACGCCTCCCGGATCACCGACGCGCTGTCCTGGGTGCCCGGCTGGGCCGTGGGGCTGGTCGCGGTGGCGGTGCTGGCGCTGCTGATCCGCCGCGCGCTGCGGCCCGCCGAGGGCTCCGGCACCGGCGACGCCGAGGGGTCCGCCACCCCCGCTTCCGGGGCCACGGATCCCTCCTGCTGCGCCGGCTCCGAGGTATCCACGGCCGACTCCGCCCAGATCACCGCCGCATCCGCCACCCCCCACGACACGACCCCAATGGAGGCCCGTACCCATGGCCGCTGACACCAAGGCCGGCGCCAAGCCCGGCACCAAGGCCGCCCGGCGCGAGAAGGCAAACAGGCTGCGCGAGGCGGAAGAGCAGCGGGTGCGCCGCAACCGGCGGCTGCGCCGTACCGCTCTGGTCACCGCGGTGGTGGTCGCCGTCACCGGGGGACTGTATGCCGTTTTCAACCAGGCCGAGCAGGCTGCACAGAACGTCAGCTACGACGTCGGCAAGCCCGGCATCGGCAAGACCGCCCCCGACTTCAACCTGGCCTCCAGCGCAGGCGGCAAGGAGAAGCTGTCCGCCCACCGCGGTGAGACCGTGCTGCTGTACTTCCACGAAGGCGGCGGCTGCCAGCCGTGCTGGGACCAGATCGTCGACCTGGACAAGGCATGGAAAAAGGTGGAGGGTCTCGGCGTCGACACCATGCTCTCCATCACCACGGACCCGGCCGACCTGACCAAACGCAAGGTCAAGGACGACGGCATCAAGTCCCCGGTGCTCTCCGATCCCGACCTGAAGGTTTCCAAGGAGTACACCACCAACCAGTACGGGATGATGGGCGGTTCTACAAACGGCCACAGCTTCATCCTGGTCGGCCCCGACGGGAAGATCCAGTGGCGCGCGGACTACGGCGGTGCCCCCGACTACACCATGTATGTCAAGGTCGACAAGCTGCTGGCCGACCTGAAGGCGGGGCGGCAGACATGACCGACTCGTCCGTCCAGCACCGGATCACGCTGCTCACCCAGGCGGACTGCGCCTTCTGCGACCACGCCAAGACCGTCCTGGCCAAGGTCGGCGCCGACCACCCCCTGGACATCACCGAGATCGACCTGACCAGCGAGGAAGGCCGGCGCCTCGGAGCCGAGGCCGGAGTGCTCTTCGCCCCCGGCATCCTCCTTAACGGCGAGCCGTTCTCCTACGGCCGCGTCTCCGAGCGCCGCCTGCGCCGCGCCCTCAAAGCGGCGACGCCCCACAGCCGCAACAACCCGACCCCGTAACTAGTCAAGGAGATCACGATGGACTTCTTCTACCTTCTGGCCGTGCTGGCCTGCCCTGTCGGCATGGGCGCGATGATGTGGTTCATGATGAAGGGCAGCCGCCAGCCGGGTGCCACCCCGCCCCAGCAGAACAAGACCATGGGCTCCAGCGGCCAGGATCCGCGCCAGCAGGAACTCGACTTTCTGCGCAAGGAGGTCGCCAGCCTGCGCGCCAAGGTCGACAGCCGGCCGGACGCGCCGGCCCAGGAGAGCACGCGATGATCGACACCATCCTGCCGCCGCTGTTCGCCGCGGCGGCAATCACACTGACCTACGTCTTCTGCGTCCGGCCCATGCGACAGGGCCGCGGCTGCCACATGATGCCGCAGCAGTCCCAGGCCGGGCAGGCGAACTGCCACTCCACCACCGGTCCCGGCGACGCCGCGCGGACCTCCGTGCCCGACAGAACGGACACGGAGATCAAGCGGCTGCGCGAAGAGGTCCAGCTGCTCCACCACGAGCTGGACCTCCGAGCCGCCGATCAGTCCACCGACGCGATCCGGCTCCAGAAGGACGATTCACACTGAACGGCATCTCCGACATACGCCCGCGACGGTCCCCCGTCGGCACCCGCCGGACGGGACCCTCGCGGCGTGCGGCCGTCACCGGGCTGCTCGCCCTGGCCACCGGGACACTCACTGCATGTGACACCCAGGAGAAAGACGACAGCGCCGGAGCTCTGGGGGCGGCGAAGGGCAGTTCCTCGCAGTACTTCGAGCCCGCTGAGCGTGCCGTGACCCCGACCCTGAAGGGCACCACCCTGGACGGCGATCAGGTCGACATCGCCGACATACGCGGTCAGATCTTGGTGATCAACATCTGGGGCTCCTGGTGCGCGCCCTGCCGCAAGGAAGCCCCCGAACTGGTCAAACTGCACAAGGAGACCGAGCCGCTGGGGGTGCGCTTCCTCGGCATCGACATCCGCGACAACAAGTCCGCAGCCAAAGCCTTCGAACGCACTTACGGCATCGCCTATCCCAGCATCTTCGACCCCGACGGCCGCACCGTGACCGGTTTCAAACAGATGGCGCCCCGCGCCGTCCCCACCACCTACGTCCTGGACAAGGAGGGCCGCGTGGCCGCCTTGTCCATCGGCCCCCTCACGTACCGGGACTTTTACCCAATCATCAGGGACATCGCCGCCGAGCAGGCATGACCACCTGCGCCGCACCCGATCCGCAGACCAGGCAACGACACGCTGCGGACCCAGTGGGCGGGCCGTCCGGGCCCCGGCGGCATCGGTCGCAGCACTGAGGCGGAGGCACAAGGACTGATGCTGGAGCGACGGTCACCGGGCTTCTGCCCGGAGGACGTCGTACCTTGCTGGATGTGTGGAGCAAGCGAGCTGACGCTATGCGATCAGCATCGTCGATCAGCGGCACCCGGGGCTCAACGCCTGTTCCGTGGGGGCGCTAACGGCGGTTCTCTATACGAGAACGGGCCCGCACAATAGCCGAACCGTGGTCAGGCCACAGGACTGGACCGTCTTCACCCTCTTCGCAGGCTTCCGCGTCGGCAGCATCTTCTTCCAAGCCGTCCCGCCGATTACCCACCCGCTCTGACCGGTCCCGCAGCCGGAGCCGTCGTCCAGCAGCAGAGGCCGTCGACCCAGGGTCCACATCGAACGCGTATAGGGCCTTCATCACCCCTTCACGGCATTGGGTCAGCATTGCTGACAAGTCGGGTTCGTTCGCCGGACACACCGGCGCGCGTCCCTGGGACCACTCAGAACGAGCGGGCACCGGCGTATCGGGGCTGCGCCAGTCAACACAGACATCGCCAGGCGCAATGCCAGGTGAAGAAGGGCAGGGGACATGACGAATCTCCTTGCAGCGGCGGGCGGTGGCCTGGCGAGCGGCGGCACCCTGCTCGTGCTGTGCCTCGTGGCGTGTCCGCTGATCATGGGTGTCATGATGTGGTTCTCGCGCCGCCGTGACGGCGGGTCGCAGCAGACACCGACGGGCCAGCCCGGCAGGACGAAGGCCGAGTCGGCCAAACAGGCGGAGCTGGTGCGCCTTGAGGCTGAGATCGATCAGCTCCGGGCCGCTGAGAACGACGCTCGTCGGGTGCCGAAGTGGTCCCGATGACGCCGGCTCCCGCACGAGGAGGCCGCGGCTCGCCTGCCGCGCGCTCAGAAGTCGCGGCCGCTGAGCTGGACTCGCAGTTGCGGCACGCACGAGTCGAGCTGGCCCGGCTGCGGCGGCGCCAAGGGCACCCGGGCGCGCCGACTGCGACGAGCGGGGCGGGCGCGCGTGTATCGGTCGCGACGACAGGATGGCGGCGGTACCTGCCGGTGAACATGTCCCGGGCGGAGCAGGTGGTACGAGTCGCAGCGGGGCTGACCATCGCGGTGATCGCCGCGTTGGTCCTGCCCGACACGGTCGGCGGCTGGCGAGTGGGCCTGGCGGTGCTGAGCGGCCTCGCAGTTGTCGATCTTGTGGTGAGCGGGTTGATCGGCCACTGCCCGCTCCACCGGTTCCTGCGGATGCCCTGGGAACCTCGTTGGCGGAACGCGGGGGCGCTGCGGCGTCGGACGCCGCTGGCGCCCGGCGCGCCGACCGACAAGGCTTCACCATGACGGGCCTCGGGCGGTGGCTGGCGAGTCCGGCCGGACGCCGGCGCACCTGGGGCGCGGGCTGCGCGCCCTGGGGACTCCTCGCGGAGGCCGCCGCTGAGACGCACGGTCGCGTCCCGCTGCGGCTGGATCGTCCATTGCGCATCGCGCCCGGACTCGGCGTCGACACCGACTACGCGTCCTTCTCCGAACTCGTCGTCGAGACCTCTGGATCGCTGCATGAGGCTGGACTGGCCCGGGGGGACGTGCTGGCGATCGTCAAAGCGCACAACATCGACGTGATAGCACTGGCACAGGCGGCCGCGCGGCTCGGCGCCGTACCCGCGTTGCTCGCGCCTGACTTCGAGCCCGGCACCATTCGCGTCCTCCTGCACCGGCTGGGCAACCCAATGACCATCGCCGATGACGCGGCGATCATCAGGCACAGCCTCGCCTCACCCGGACTGACCCGACGCCTGATCAGTGTGGACGGCTCCGACGCCGGCGGAACCACACTGGATCAGTACCGCGGGCACCGCGTCCCGCCGGCGGCGCCCCGAGCCGATCACGAGCTCGTGGCCATCACCCACACCTCCGGCACCACCGGAGTGCCGAAGCTGATCTCCCACAGCGGCGCAAGCCTGGCCGGACAGTCACTCGTGCAGGTTCTCGGCGGACGCGTCCTACTGGGCCGCCGCGACGTCATCGCCACCTGCCTGACGACGGCGCACGCACGGACCCTGTCAGGGCTGGCGACCATCGCGGCGCTCGGCCTTCCCCACCTGGCGATGGTCGATCCCGACCCGGCCTCGGCAGCCCCGCTGATGGCACGGCACCGGCCAACGCTCATCGAGACCTTCCCCAACGTCTTCACCCGCTGGGAAGCACTCGCCGAGGACCCGGCCGCCCCGCTCGCGAATGTCCGGATCTTCCTGTCGACGTTCGACGCGGCCCATCCACGGACCATCCACCGAATGCTGGCTTCCTCACGCCGACGCCTACCGGTGTACGCGCAGGCATACGCACAGAGTGAGACCGGCGCGATCGCACTGAGCTTCCGCCTCTCCCGACGACACGCCGGCGACGCGCGCCATGTCGGCTGGCCCGCCCTGGCATTCAATCGGGTACGCCTGGTCGATCCGACCACCGGCTCAGTGCTTCGGCGTCCCGGCCGCAGCGGCGCGATTGAGATGCGCGGCCCGGGTCTGTTCGCCGGCTACCTGGGCGAACCCGAGCGGACGGCGCAGGGATGGCACGACGGCTGGTGGCGCACCGGTGACCTCGGGTCACGCCGGATCGACGGAGCGGTGCGCCTACAAGGCCGTGCCGTCGACGCGGTGGACGCCATCCCGGACTACCTGGCCTGGGAGGACATCGTTCTCGCTCGTCTCGAGGAGCTGGAGGAGCTCGTGATCCTGGCCGACCCGGCAGGCCGCCCGGCCGTGGTCGTGACCACCCGGGGCGACCAGCCGTTGGATCCTGCACGCTGGGCCGCGGCCACTTCCGACATCCCCGGCTTGGGAACTCCGTTGGTACTGAGCTGGAATCAGCTCCCCACCACCGCGACGTGGAAGGTGCGCAGACCCGCGCTGCGCGACCAGCTCTTCCCCCATGACCGCGCCATGCGTGACGGCGGCTGAGACCCTTACTGTGTGAGGCGGGGTCGTGACCAGAGGCCGACGCGGTCGTGAACGGACACGGCGGCCCTTGAAGCCTTCCCGTAGTCGGGGTACTGACCACGCCGAGGTCCCAGGCCACGGTCACCCGGCAGCTACCGGGCCAGGTCGATGTACTGCGACGTGGAGCGTGTCACACACGGAGTTCCCGGTAGCGGCGCGGACGGGGGCATGTCCAGGGAGAACCCGTGAGGAGCAACGATGTCCGTTCCCGGCCAGAAAGGGCCCGGGGTGGCCATCGGCCGGACGCGGACCCGGCTGCCGGGCGGCGTCCAGTCGTGCCTACTCAGCCGTGGCCTCGGTGCCGGGCTGTCCTCAAGGGCTCGCGGCTCACCAGGGCGGAGGTAGCCGCCACCGCCGTTCAGCGGTCGCGCCGTCGCCCGACCTCCATCGGCGCCTTGCGCCTTCGCTCGTACAAGGCGAGCGGGCCGCTGCCGTCGACACGCGGAACGGCTGGTCCAGTAGTCTCGGCCGGTAATGCCTGCCCAATGGCTCTCGATGCTCACTCAGGCCGCGACCGTCGTCGGACGGGAGGCGGCGCTCGGGTGCGGTCCTCTTCCATGGCGGCGGTCTTCTACGAGTGGGCGGCGTCCACCATCGTGTTCAGCCGAGGGGCGACCAACGTGGAGTCGAGGCGGGCGGTGTCGTCCAGCGCCTAATGGACCGCTGCCGCTGCCTGCTCGGCGTCACCATCGGTGAAGAGCGCTGCGGCCAGGCTGATACGGTCCATGCTCCGCACCCGCTCGAACCCGGCTTCCTGAGCACAAAGGCGCCGGTGAAGCGGACGCTCACGGCGCGGGGTCGGCCAATGTCAGTCAGGTCGCGGGCTGAGACCGCGCGGGCGTCAGCGTGTTCGGCGGCGTCGAAAGTACGCCGCCCGCTCCAGAGTGAGTGGCCAGGCTCGGCCGGACTCATGATGCGGGTGCGGTCAGCGCAGTCCCGTGGTCATCAGCAGGTCCGCCTGGCTCTGCTGACGGATTTCCAGCGCTACCAGGGCGAGGGCGAGGATGATCCATCCCGCTCGGCCCGGCCGGATGCGCAGCACCGGCCAGCGGCCCGTGACAGCCCCGGCCGCCAGGCGGGCGAGAGCGGCAACGGCGCTGAACGCGATGAGCAGCCCGAGCGGGTTGTAGCGCCAGGC
This sequence comes from Streptomyces sp. NPDC006385, assembly GCF_040612485.1. Classification (NCBI taxonomy): domain Bacteria; kingdom Bacillati; phylum Actinomycetota; class Actinomycetes; order Kitasatosporales; family Streptomycetaceae; genus Streptomyces; species Streptomyces sp. NPDC006385. The sequence goes on along the minus strand of NZ_JBEXQG010000050.1, from coordinate 50,219 downwards.
CATCGCCAGATCACCGCGAAAGACCGACACAACCGAGCGGGTGAGGCCACACGTCGGGGCCATGATCCCAGCGAAATGACCGGGCCCGTGCAGGTCCACGGGAAACATGCCCCACACCGCCATCGCCGTCCCGGCCACGACCACCACGGTCCCGGCCGCGCACCAGAGCCACCATCGAACGTTCCGTGTCTCCCAGCTGAGCCGGACATCAGGGATCCACCGTGCGCGGGCCTGGGCAGCGGGAGGAGCTCCGGCTTTTGACATTGCTCTCCTCACCTGTGGGGGGTCGAGGCGATGGTGGTCCACTCGGCAGACAAGTCCGTGCTGACGTCCCTATCCGGACCAGACCATACTCCCGGCGAGATGCTTGCTCCGCACGGCGTGTGGGCCGACCGCGGCACCAGCAGCCGGACGTAGCCGACGCGAGAGGACGAGTCGCCGTGCACCGGCTGCTCTGTCCGCGGGCGGTCGTCACGCCCGGCGGCTCGCATCCGCCGCCAGTCATCGCCGGGAGTGGAGTGATGCGAGATAGGCGTTGTACGCGGCCAGTTCCCGGTCCCCGTCCCGGTCGGCCTGGCGGTCGTGCCGACGGGCCTGGCGCTGCTCGGAGCCGTGCCACTGGAACAACAGGGCGATCAGCACCAGCACGGACGGGACCTCACTGAATGCCCAGGCGATGCCGCCCGCCGCGTTCTGGTCGGTCAATGCCGAGACGCCCAGCGAGGCCGGCGGGTCCGCGTAGGTGTCGATCATCGGTGTGGAGGCCATCATCAGGGCGATGCCGAAGAACGCGTGGAACGGCATGCCCGCGAACAGTTCCAGCATCCGCATCACATGGCCGGGCCGGTGCGGACCGGGGTCCACGCCGATGATCGGCCAGAAGAAGACCAGCCCCGCCGCCAGGAAGTGCGCGTTCATGGCGATGTGTCCGGCCTTCGAGGCCATGAGGACATCGACCAGCGGCGTGAAGTACAGCCCGTACAGGCTGGCGATGAACAGCGGCACCGTGAACGCCGGATGGGTGATCACGCGTGCATAACGGCTGTGCAGCAGCCGCACCAGCAGCTCGCGCGGGCCGGTGCGCCCCCGGCCCGCGGCCGGCAGCGCCCGCAGCGCCAGCGTCACCGGGGCACCCAGCAGGAGCAGGATCGGCACCAGCATGCTGAGCACCATGTGCTGCACCATGTGGACGCTGAACAGCACCATGCCGTACGCGTTCAGTCTGGTGCACATCACCAGCACCACCGTCAGCACGCCCAGCACGAACGCCACTGTCCGCAGGGCCGGCCAGGCGTCCCCGCGGCGGTGCAACCGTGCCACGCCCCAGCCGTACAGGACCAGAACCAGCAGGCTTGCCGACAGGAAGAACGGCTCGCCGGTGAAGGCCAGCCCGCGCCCGAGCGTGAACGGCGGCAGATCCGTCGGCGTGCCGTGGCCACCGTGATCCATCGTCACTCCTCGATAGTCCCAGCTGTTACCTGCCATGGCGGAAGGCTGGGGCGGGCTACTCGTGAGCCCGGAGCGGTCAGGCTTCCAGCAGCCGCTGACCGACGTACTCGCCCTTGGCCGCCCCGCCCGGGACCGCGAACAGCGCACTGGCCTCGTGGCGGATGAACGCCGAGAGCGCGTCCCCGCGGTCGAGCTTGCGCTGGACCTGCACGAAACCCTTGAGCGGGTCGGCCTGCCAGGCGATGAACAACAGACCCGCGTCCGGCACGCCATCTGCGTCGATGCCGTCGTGGAAGGAGAACGGGCGGCGCAGCATCGCCGCCCCGCCGTTGGTCTCCGGCGCCGACGTCCGCACGTGCGCATCGGCCGCGATCAGGGCGTTGCCCGCAGCGTCGGTCTTGTTCAGGTCCACAGGGGTGGTCTCGGTGCCTCCAGAGAGCGGGGCACCGTCGGACTTCCGACGGCCGATGACCTTCTCCTGCTCGGTCAGGGACAGCCGTTCCCAGTCGTCCAGGACCATACGGATGCGGCGTACGACGGCGTACGAACCGTGCGCCATCCACCCCGGGTTTCCGTCGGCGGGGACAAAGATCCTCCGGTCGAAGTCCTCGTCCGTGGGTTTGGGGTTGTTGGTGCCGTCGACCTGGCCCATCAGGTTGCGAGCGGTCATTGGTTGCTTCGTGGCGCCGGGGGTGCGGTTGAAGCCGTTCATCTGCCAGCGCACCCGGGCCGCGTCCCCGGCTGCCTTCTGCAGGGCGCGCAGTGCGTGGAAGGCCACCAGACCGTCGTCCGCTCCGATCTGCACCCACAGATCCCCGTTGCTGCGCTTTGGATCGAGAGCGTCGGAGGTGAAGTCCGGCAACGGCGCCAGCGCCTCCGGGCGCTGCTTGGCCAGGCCGGTCCGGTCGAAGAAGCTGGATCCGAACCCGAAGGTGACGGTCAGCGAGGACGGGCCGGCGTCCAGTGCGACGCCGGTGTCGTCGCCCACCGGCTCGCCGGCCGTCAGCTTCTCCGCCGCCGTGGACCAGCGTCGTAGCAGCGCGGCGGCCGCCCTGCGGTCCGCGCCTGGCGCGAGGTCGAAGGCGACCAGGTGACCGCGGGCCTGCAGGGGCGTGGTGATGCCCGCCTGGTGCCGACCGTGGAACGGGACGGTGGCGGAGCCGACCGCGGCCAGGGCGGTCGGCGGATCGTCCTGGGTGACACGGACGCCGAGCGCACCGCCGCTCGCCCCCACCGCCAAGCCTGCGGCGCCTGCCGCGCCGACGGTGCCCAGCAGCCGACGCCGGGTGATGTCACTGCTCATGCGCGTGGTCCTGCTTCGGGTTGAAGGTGGGCGCCTCGACCGGGATATCAAGCGTGATCGCGGAGGTCTTGGCGAAGTGCAGCGTCACGGAGACACGGTTGCCCTCGACCGGCTTCCGGTCCAGGCCCATGAGCATCAGGTGGCTGCCGCCGCGTGCCAGTTCGAGACTGCCGTGGGCAGGGATCGCCAAGGATGTCATCTGCCGCATCTCGTCACCGACGGACTGGTGCATTGTGATGTCGGCGGTGAGGTCGCTGTTGACCGAGGTGAGTTCGTCGGCGGCGTCCCCGGTGTTGGTCACCGTCAGGTAGGCGCCCGCGATCTTTGTCGTCACCGGCTGTGGCATGAACGCACTGGAGACGGCGAGGTCGGGACCGCGCGACCCGAAGGGGCTTGCGAGCCCGGTGGTCACGCCGAGTGCGAGGACGGTGGCCAGCACCCCGGTGGCGATGAGGGCGAGGGGCGCCGCGGGGGTGCGGCGACCGGTCACGGAAGCTGTCCCTTGATCAGCTTGGGCAGGTCCTTGGCGTAGTCCTCCGCCGTGGCTTCCTGGCCGCTGTAGATGACATGCGCCGTGTCGTCCTTCGGGGAGAAGGCCAGGACCGTCTTGCCGTGCGTGGCGGTGACCTTGCCGTCCTTACTCTTCACGGGTGGCGCCATGCCCACGCCCACGCTGCGGGCGGCGGCCTCGACGGTCTTGTAGTCCCCGCTGAGCCCGATGAAGTCCGGGTTCCCGGCGCTGCGCAGCCACTTGCCCAGTTCCTCGGGCGTGTCGCGCTCGGGGTCGGTGGTGACGAACACGAACCGCAGCTTGTCCTGGTCGGCCTTGGGCAGGTCTTTGTAGGCGAGGGCGAGGTTGCTTACGGTCAGAGGGCAGGCGTCCGGGCAGTGGGTGTAGCCGAAGTACAGCAGCGTGAGCTTGCCCCCGGTCTCCTCGCGCAGGTCGAACTTCTCGCCGTGGGTGTCGGTGAGGACCAGCTCCGGCTTGGCGAACGGCTGGTCCAGGATAGTCGCGGCCTTCTCCGCGCCCGCGGTGGCCTCCACGGAGACAACGGGTTCGGCCCCACTCCCGGCCTCGGTTCCGGCGCCACTGCCGCAGGCGGACAGAGTCAGCGCGGCGCCGGCGCTGAGCGCGGCGGCGAGCACGGTGCGTCGACGCATGATGAACAAACCCCCAGGGGGTGGTGATGGTGATGGTCGTGCGGATGCTGCACACCCGCCCAAGACCTAAGTGCGTTAGGTGTTTGCTGAGGGAGTCTACGGCAGCCCGATTCGGGCGCGGCAGGCACCCCCACTGCCGTCGTGGGCCGGCTATGCGCGGACGTTCCAAGGGGCCGCCGTGGCGCCGGGCGGCGCCGAAGGCGGTACGGCCAATGCCGGGGGCCCGGGCATCGGGTCACGGCCCGGCGGTGGGCCGAGCGCGACTGGGGGGCATGGCGGGGGTGTCCGCACGGTGCGCCCTGTCGGCAGTGCCGGGAGCCCGCTCGGCTTGTCCCGTCGCGACCGGCATCGCCTCCCCACCATAACCTAAGTGAGTTAGGTTATGGTGGGGAGTTCATGGCGAGCCTCTGTCGCCTTTCGTCGGCGCGTCGGCCCTCGTTGCGCGAACTGACTACGTATTCGTAGTAGAGAGGGCCTCGGTGCTCTGCCACTGCGGCCGGACGCTGCACGCGCCATACAGCCGAAACAGGAGGTACACCGTGTGTGACGCGTCAGGAACTCTGGCTTGGTTCGGGGCGGTGCTGCTCACGCTGCTGCTCGTCGCCGGTGCGGTGGCGGCGCTGGGCCTGCGGCGCAGGCGGCCCAGGGTGGATCCGGGCCCGAAGGTGCCGCCCTTCGCGCTGGACCCTGCGCAGCAGCAGCTGCGCAGGCGGTATGCGTCGGGGGAGATCGAACGTGAGGAGTTTCTGCAGCGCAAGGTCGACCTGGAGTACTACTGACCACACCCAGTCCCTGGGGCACGGGGTATCGCAGCGCCCGTCGACGCGGCCGTTCCCAGTCCCCCGTCGAGCAAAGGAGTCGCCATGGACGAGGACGTCAGCACGACCGGTCGTTCCAACCTGCAGCACCCGCGCTTCGCACGCAAGTACCTCAAGCTTGCCGCCGAGGCGGACCGCCGCGGCGGCTCCGTGCACCGGCGCCGCCTGCTGGACGGCCTGACCGGGCGCGTCCTGGAGGTCGGCGCGGGCCAGGGCCGCAACTTCCCCCACTACCCGGACACCGTCACTGAGGTCGTCGCTCTGGAACCCGATGACACCCTGCGCGCCACCGCCGAGCGGTCAGCGACCCAGACCCGCGTGCCCGTCACCGTACGTGCTGGCCACGCCGGTGAACTTCCGGGTGAGGACGGAGAATTCAACGCCGTTGTGTTTTCGCTCGTGCTCTGCAGCGTGGACGACCCGTCCGCTGCACTGGCCGAGGCGACCCGGGTGCTGCGGCCGGGTGGCCAGGTCCGCTTCTATGAGCACGTCCGCTCGCGACGCCGGATCGCCGGACTGCTGGAGGACACCATCACCCCGCTGTGGCGGCGCGTCGGCGGCGGCTGCCATCCCAACCGGGACACCGAGTCGGCCATCCGCACCGCCGGCTTCACCGTCGACTACGTCGACCGCTTCGGCTTCGCCTTCTCCCCGTTGGTCCCGCGCACCGCACACATCATCGGCACGGCGACCAAGCCCCGGCCCTGAACCCTCGGTCGGCCACCGGCTGGCCGAGGCGGCGGGGGAGCCTTGACAGCGACGCAGCTGGAGGGACCGCGGAGCATTGGCTTGGCGAGCAGAGCGACGTGAGGGACGTGCTGTGGCGGGGGCGGGCGGTCAGCTCTTGTCGAGTCCGGACAGGCGTCGAAGATACTCCTCCTCACCGATCTCGCCTGCCGCGTAACGTCGCCGCAGGATTTCTTCGGGCCTCTCAGGAGCTACCTGCCGCCTGGGGCGGCTCTGCCCGGTGAGGGAGCGGACCGGCCAGGTCGCCCCGATGACCACAAGCCCCAGGAGGACGAAGGCCAGCAGTCCCCACAGGATCATCCAGGCGCCCATGCCGCTCATCATGTCGTTCATCATGATCGGCTCGTCTCTTTCCCCGCGTTCCTCGCGCTGCGGGAGTGTCGTCGTTTAGTCCTGTCCGGGCCGGTGGGCCAGTGCGTCGAGGGCGGCCTGGATGCGGGTGTCGGCCTCTTCGGCGACCGGTTGCACCTCCGGGCGTTCGGGCACGGTGACCATGACCTTGGGGTCGAGTGCCTGCACCAGGGTCTTGTCGTCTTCCGTGGTGCGGACGACAACGTTGCAGGGCAGCAGCAGGCCGATGGCACGCTCAATGTCTAGGGCGCGGTGGGCCAGTTGCGGATTGCAGGCGCCGAGGATGACGTAGTCCTCCATGTCCTGGCCGAGCTTGTCTTTCAGCGTGGCGCGGACGTCGATCTCAGTGAGGATGCCGAAGCCCTGTTCCTTGAAGGCTTCCTTGACTTTGGGTACAGCCTGGTCGTACGGCAGGTCGAGGGTGATGGTATTGGCGTAGTCCATGTCAGTTGTCCTTGTCCGGGGGTATCTCGATGGGGTAGTCGGCGGCCTTCCACGCGGACATTCCGCCGAGCACGTTGAGTACGGGCAGGTCGCGGTGTGCGGCCAGCAGGCTGGCGGCGACCGAGGAGCGGTAGCCGGAGCCGCAGGTAACGGCGAGCGGTTTGCCGTCCGGGGCCTCCTGGAGCCGGTCGGGCAGTTCGGCGCCGGTGATGAAGCGGGCGCCGGGCGCGTGCCCTGCGGCCCATTCGGCAGGCTGGCGGACATCCAGCAGGTTTACCTCACCGGCCTGCAGGTGCTCGTGGAGTTCTTGCACGGTGATCTGCGGGATACTCTCCAACGGTTCGGCGGCGGCGCGCCATGCGGTCATGCCGCCGGCCAGCCAGCCGACGGGCGTCTCGTAGCCGATGCGCAGCAGGTCCCAGACCGCCGACCACATGTGATCGGGGTCGTCGAGGACGAGGAGCACGCGGGCGTCTTCGGGGAGTACGGTGCCTGCCCAGGTGGCGAAGGAGGGCCCGAGTGCCACGTTGAACGCGCCGGGGACGTGGCCGCCGCCGAATGCCTCCGGTGAGCGGGCGTCCAATACCGCGGTGCCGTCATCTCGGGCCTGTTTGAACTGCTCAACCCGCAGGGCGGGAGGCTCCCGGAGCGCGCCGAGAGTCCGGACGCCGGCCAGGTTCTGCGCACGCATCCGGCGCCAGTACGGCGGCACGGCGGGCAACTCTTCCATCCGCAGACAGTCCTCGACGAACTGCGTCGTGGAGTCGATCTCGGTGAGCAACGGGTTGGTGCGCCGCTCATAGCCGACCGTGGTGGACAGTCGGCTGCCGATGCTGCCGCCGCACAGCGACCCGGCCACATGGGTGGGAAAGACCTCCACGTGGTCGGGCAGGGGAAGAATCTTGTTCTGCAAAGTGGAGCAGAAGGCCCGGGCAGACTCCTCGGCCTGGGCGTGCCCGCCGAGCAGGTCGGGCCGGGCCAGGTCGCCGACCAGCAGGGCGCCGCCGGACAGGAGCAGGGCCGGTTCGTCCGCGCTCAGCGACCGGTCGTAGACCAGGAGGCTGAGATGCTCCGGGGTGTGCCCGGGAGTGTGAAGTACCTGAATGCCGACATCACCGATCTCAAACTGTTGCCCGTCGCGCAGCGGCCGGTGGTCATAACCCAGGTCGGCCCTGGCCGGCGCGAGCAGTTCCGCGTCGGTGCGGGCGGCGAGCTCGGTGAGCCCGGACAGGTAATCGTTGTGACCGTGCGAGTCCAGCGCGTAGCGTATCCGCAAGCCCTGACGGCGAGCCTGAGCCAGGTAGTTCTCGATGTCCCGCCGGGGATCGAATACCAGCGCCTCTCCGGTGCTCTCCGATCCCAGCAGATACGAGGCATGCCCCAGACCTTGCAGATGGAACTGGTGGAAGAACATCACTCCACACCCTCAGTAGTTCATTCGGTGCGCTGCGGCGCCCGCCGGTCGGCCGATGCGCGTTAGGCGGTATGCACCGGCAACCAGTGGGGCCCGTCCTGACCGCGTTCCTTGGCGAAGGATTCATTTGGCCCCACCTCTTCACCGCCGCCGGTACCCGTCGCATGAGACGCCATGCCCGCGCAGGACGGACGGACCACGGTAAGCCGGGCGCTGACAGGGGCGGCGAAGCGAGGGTTGCCAAGAAGCATGCGTCGGCTGCTGGACGAGGGCCCAGGGGGTGCAGGTCAGCGGATGCCGCGACGGCTCCCGGTGGACGGTGCGGTTCGCAGGACGCCGTGCGGTGCTCATGCGACGGTTCTGGAAGACCGGGTTCCCTCGATACCTACCGGCACCCGTCGCGGCGGGTAGGCTGGTCGGCCCCTGGTTGAAGGTACAGGTGACGCGTCTGCGTCCCGCCTTGGCGCTCGGCTGGTCCTTTGCGCAGGGCTGACAGCCCCGCCGACTTACACCGACGTGCTGTACGCCAGCCCCGAGACCCGGACGCCGGCCGGGTTGCTGCTGTACGGCGCCGGGTCCCGCTGATCCTGGAGGCCCGGACCGGGGCGGCGCTGCGGATGTGGCGAGCCGTTCATGTCTGACCGCCGCTTCCCGCGCCGCCACCGGACGGGCGCCCGGTCGGCCGGAGCCCGGAGGTCACTGCGGTGCGCTTGCTCCGCGGTCGGCGAGCATGTCGGCCATGAGCTTCATCTCCGACTGCTGGCCACGGACCATGCCCTCCGCCAGCCGGACGACCGTGGGGTCCTCGGCCAGGTCGGCGCCGCCCTGGGCCATCTCGATGCCCCCTTGGTGGTGCGCGGTCAGCAGTTGCAGGTAGAGCACCTCCGCGTCCTTGCCCTCGGTGTTGCGCAGCTTGTCCATCTCGGTGTTGGTGGCCATGCCCGGCATCAGTGAACCGTCGTGGGGCTTGTAGTCCATGTCGTGGTTCATCCAGGCCATCGGCGATTCCTGCGAGGACTTGGGCAGTCCCCAGGCGTCGAGCCGTCCGAGGAGCATGCCGCGCTGGTTGGCCTGGGTGTTGATGATGTCGTACGCCAGGCGCCGCACGTCCTCGTCGTCGGTGCGGTCGCGCACGATGAACGACAACTCCACGGCCTGCTGGTGGTGGACCGCCATGTCGCGGGCGAATCCGGCGTCCGCCGAGTCCGCACCCGGGGGCGTGGCGTCGGCGCGGGAGGACGTCATTGCCACCAGGGCGAGGACGGCCAGGCACAGGGCGAGCGCGGCTGCGGCGTACGGCAGCCACCGGCTGGGAGTGCGGGTAATCGCGGTCATGTCGGTCGTGTCGCTCACGCCATGCTCCCACCGGTGCAGGCGGCGCCCGGCTCCGGCGTCTGCTCACCCTGCACGTACTTGTCGAGGAACCGGTCCACACGCGGGTCAGACGCCTTGTCGACGTTCAGCTGGTGCCCCCAGGCGGTCAGGGTTATGGGCGAGGACTGGTCCTTGTAGGGGCTGAGGAACGAGTACGGCGTCGTTGTCACCTTCTCGGTCAGCGTCTTGACGTCCGCCTCGGCGGCCTTGTCGTTGTAGGTGATCCAGACCGCGCCGTGCTCCAGGGAGTGCACGGCGTTCTCCTCGTTCACCTCCTCCGTATAGACCTCGGCGTCGCAGTTGAGCCAGACCGGGGCGTGGTCGCCGCCCGCGGCCGGGCTCATCGGGTAGTCCACCTGCTTCTGCACGTGGTTCTGGCTCAGGTCGGACCAGGTCTGCTCGCCCTTGACGGGGACGGCCTTGGCCTCCTCCTTCTCGTTGGCGGTGTTGAGCAGATACCAGACGCCGCCGACGACGCCGGCGAGTATCACCGTGGAGGCAGTGATCGCCAGGATTCGGTTGCGCCTCTCGCGGGCCTGTTCGGCGCGGCGCATCTCCGCGATACGGGCCTTGCGGTCCGCGCTCTTGGCTTTCGAGTTGGAACCCATGATGTCTGTCCTTCTCCCGCCGTCGCAACGAAAGGCGCGGCGGTGCTGCTGATCTGAGGATGGTCGTTGCACGAAGCCGGGGATGGCACGTGTGTACGCTCTCCGGCCGGGCGTGCTACACCCGCAGAACTTGCAGCTGATGAAGACCGGGTGGTCGGGATGCCGGGCTGCCGCGGACAGCGGCAGTGGCGGCCCGCACCGGCGCGGCCGTCGTGACCGTCTGCTCGCGAGCAGGTACGGTGCACGGGCCGGGATGGGCAGAACCATCGTGGACCCGAGCGGGCAGGCCGCTGTCGCAGTGGCCGCGGCCGCTCTCGCGTGCGCACTCCTCACAAGCGGCCTGGCCGCCCATGCCCGCCGTGGAGACGCCATGGCCCACCATGCTCACCTGCGGTGCAGCGGGACTGTCCGGTGCCATACCCGGGGACATCTGGACGGCCATGGCGGCGCCGCACAGCACGGTGGCGAAGGCCAGAACTGTCAATGCGACGGCCAGCAGCAGCGCGAAGAGCTCCCGCGTGCCGCGGCCGGCAAGGCGCGGCGGGCGGGGTGGCGAGATCGTCAGCGCCACCGGGTGAGTCCGAAGAGCACCAGCACGATGCCGCCGACCTGCCCGTAGGTGTGGTGGGGATCGAAGGGCAGTACGACGAAGCCCAGCATGTTGCCGAGCAGAGTTGAGGCGAACAGCCCGATCCCCAGGCACAGTGCCGTCCACATGACGATCCGGTCCCGGCGGTGGACCGCCTGCGCGTTCCTGGCCGTGGCGCACTTGGGCATGCGGGTCACTCCCATTACCTAACCTTCATAGGTGATAGGGGTGAAGTTATCAGATGGCCGAGTCCGGCCTCGGAGGAATCACGAGGAACGCTGGGCGACGGGGGTGTCGGGCAGCGGGCAGGTGGTCATGCTGGTCGCGGCCACCGCAGGCTGGGCCGCCAGCACGATGGGGAGGGCCAGCGCCGTGCCCGCCACCAGCGCCCCGGTCCAGACGACCGCGCGGCGCAGTGGCCGCTGCGGTCCCAGGAGCCGCCGCACGCGGCCGGCCACCTGACCGCCGGAAGCTGCCAGTGACGCCACCGGTACCCCCGCCCCGGCCAGCTCGACCAGCGCCCCGGCCAGGGTGAGCGAATCGGTACGGTCCGTCGCCTCGTCGTCGGCGGCCATCTCCACCAGCCGCCGCGTCTCCTCCGCAGCGGTACGGAACAGCGGCACTCGCGGGAAAGCCCGCTCCAGCGCCTCCGCGAAGGCCAGGACCAGGTGGTGCCGCTGCCGGATGTGCGCCTGCTCGTGGGCGATCACCGCATCCAGTGCACGCGGCTCGAGTGCGGCGAGTGCCGCCGAGGTCAGTACGATCCGGTTTCCGGTGCCGGGCAGGCAGTACACCGCCGGGCGGTCGTCCTCCAGGACGGTCACGTCAAGATCGGGGTGCGCGCGACCGACCATCGCCAGCACTTCGGCGTGACGACGGCGTTCTCGCCGCGCCTGCCACAGGGACGCTCCCAGGCACCAGCCGACGCGGCCCACCACAGCCAGGGCCAGGACCGTCCCGGTCGCGGCGGCCATCGCGCCGCCCGGCGCGGCGTACTGCGCGCGCAGCGCCATCACGCACGCGTGCAGCATGTCGGCCAGGTTGCCGCTGACCGGCACTGTGGGCACGGCCAGGACGAGCCCCGCCAGCGCCACCGAGACGACGACCGTGGCGGTGAGTGCCTGCCACGCCCAGATAGCCAGCCGCGGCGCCCGCGCCGCCCAGCCCTTGAGACTCAGCAGCGTCGGGGCCTGAGTGCCGACCAAGGCGGCGTAGCCAAGCAGCAGGACCGCGACCCTCATGAGCGGCTTCCCTCCCTGCGTGCGGCGAGCGCCGTCCGCAGTTCGTCGACCTCGGCCTCGTCCAGCTCGTCGAACAGCCGTACCAGTGTCGCGGCGCGGTCGGCACCGGTCGCCCAGACCTGGTCGATCAGCGACGCCGCGTACTCTTCGCGGTTCTTCGTGGCCTGGTAGCGGAAGGCCCTGCCGTCCTTGGCCCGGGCCAGCCAGCCCTTGCGGTGCAGGATCTCCATCACCGTCTGCACCGTGTTGTACGCCAGCGGCTGCGGCCGACCCTGGTTGAGACGCTCCAGCACCTCACGCACCGTCAGCGGACTCCGAGCATCCCACACCACATCCATGATCGCCTGTTCGAGTTCCCCGAAACCCCGCATCCCGGCCGCCTTCCTCCACGAAAAACCTAAGCGCCATCGTACGTGCCGCCCAGGCGGCGTCCAGGTCCAGCTGGCTCCCGTGATGCTCACGGTGCCCACCGCTGGGCCGGGTAGGAGGCAGGAAGTCCTGCTCAGCCCCCAGCCGCCGGGGCGGCCGATGGCGGCCACAGGTCAACGGGGGAGGCTGGTGCCTGGTCGGGGCATGCTGTTGCTCACACCTCGTGCGTGATGTGCCTGGACGCCTCCATCCCACCTTCGGCGATGACTCGATGTCGCTCAGCCTGGTGAGCGTCGTGGTCGTCTTCCTAGCCGGCGACGCGCTGGGCTCCGCGGCAGTGACGCCGGGCGGCGTCGGCGCGGCGGAGGCAACCCTGACGGTCGGCCTGATCACCGCCGGCGTCCCCAGCGAAGGGCCGCCCCGCTGTGCTGCTGTCCTGGCTGCTCAGGCTGTGGCTGCCGGTACTGCCGCTGGGTCCTCGTCAGCTATCCCACGCGCAAGGGTTCGCTTTGAACCCGCACGCGACAGCATCCTGCGCACAGAGGCCGGCAAGACCCTGCTGCCGTAACCGGGACGGCAGTACGCCGCCGTCCGGCCGTCACACCAAGGCCGGCCTGCCCGGCCAATGCCCGGCGGCGCAATGTCAGGCCCGATCAGCAGGGCGCGGTTCAGCACCGCGCGCGGCACGCCGGCGGCGACCTGGGCGGCCAGCGCCCCCGAGCCTGGGCGCCCGCTCGGTCCCGCGGGCCCGACCAGCAGCACCGGAGCCGGCACCGCGGGATAGTCGACCAAGAGCGCGGTCGTCATGAGCTGTCCTTGGCTCGGTGCTCGGCGAGCGCGGTCCGCAACTCAGAGAGCTCGGCCTCGCCCATCTCCTCGAACAGGCGAATCAAGGTTGCGGTGCGGTCCGCGCCCGTGGCCCATACTTGGTCGATCCGGGAAACCGCGTACTCCTCACGGCTCGACGTCGCTCTGTAGCGGAAGGCGCGGCCGTCCTTGGCCCGCGCCAGCCAGCCCTTGCGGTGCAAAATTTCCATCACCGTCTGCGCCGTGTTGTACGCCAGCGGCTGCGCCCGGTCGCGGTTCAGCCGCTCCAGCACCTCGCGCACCGTCGGTGGCTGGTCCGAGGCCCAGATCACATCCATAATCGCCTGCTCCAGCTCCCCGAAGCCCCACATCCGGACACCTCCTTCCACAAAAACCTAAGTTGCATAGTACTTACGTCTCGTGCCCCGGCGTTCTCCCCGGGAATTGCTGCATTCCAGGAGGCAATGCGCGCAGGGGCGCTGTCGCGGCGCGCAGGAGCCGGCTCCAGCGCGGGGCGCGCCGGAGCCAGCTTCAGCGTCCTTTCCGTACCGCCTGACGGGGCAGCTCGAACAGGCCCGCGGAACAGGTGGCGCTACTCGGTGTTGCCTCAGACGGCGGTGGGTCCGGGTGCGAAGGTGGGTCCCTGGGTGCCGATGGGTATGCGCGACCGCCTGTGGTGGTCGTCGAGGACGGTGCCGCCACAGGGCGGATGATGAACGCCAGGACTGCTGTGGCGCTCGGTGCCCTCTTTGCCCTTGTCCAGGAGGGCGCGCGCGAACGCGGCCAGTGGCTCATCTCGCCCGCCGGTCCGGATTCCCGAACTACGGCACCGAGGCACGGCTGATGTGGACTGTGGGCCTCGGCAGAAAGTAGGGCCAGCCAGTCAGCCAGCCGGTCCAGGCAGCAGCCCTCCCGCGCCGCAGCAATCCGAGTCCTGGCCCGCTGATTCGCGTTGCAGTGTTCACGAAGCTCGCTGTTCCGGATCGCTGGCGCCGATGGTCTGCTGTTCCACCGACATGGCCGATCTCGCGTCCCCTGCCACAGACCGCTCGGCTTGGTCGACTGCTCGGCTCGATCATGCTTGCTGCTCAGTCCCTGCAGCGGTGCTAGGGATCGGAGCAGGCGGGCGTTGTGAAGAGGCGATGAAGCCACCATGTGCGGGCTCTGTGCACCGCCGTTATCCGGAATCCCACGGCTTCCCTAGCCGTCCGGGCAGGTGCAGGGCATCTCCCGGATGGTGAGAGAGGGCCGGCACTGCGTCGAGGTCCTCGACCAGCTGGCCGCGGCGCAGAAAGCCCTGGACGCGGCGTCGCGCCAGGTGGTGCGTCACTGCCTGGAGCACACCGTGGCCGAGGCCGCGGCGGACGGGGGCGGCGACCCGAGCGTCCTCGATGAGCTGATGACGGTGCTGTTCAGGCACCGCTGACCGTTGCTGGATCAGAGCAAGGAGTGAGGCCCATGTCCAGTGTGATCACGCTGTCCGTTCCCGGGGTTTTCTGCGGGAACTGCCGCCAGGTCATCCGCAGCGCGGTCGGTGCCCTGTCCGGAGTGTCCCCCGTGCGGGTGGATCTTGAAGACAAGACGGTGACCGCCGCCTACGAACCAGCGACGGCCCTGCCCGGCATCGTGTTCGCGGTCGAGGACGCCGGTTACTCCATCGCCGGATACCGGGTCGGGCACCAGACGGAGAGGAGCGTGGTATGAGCGCCGCGGACATTGGGGTCCTGGTCGGGGCCGGCGGACTGATCGCCCTGCTCGGCTGGTTCTTTTTCGGTCCCAAGAGGAGGCAGCTTGCCGAAGTCGTGGGCGGCATCCAGGAGGTCGGGATCACGGTGAAGGGCGGGTACTCCCCGGACGTCATCCGCGTCCACCAGGGGGTTCCGGTACGTCTGGTCTTCGACCGGCAGGAGAGCGGGGAGTGCACCTCACGCGTGGTCTTCCCCGACTTCGCCGTGTCGAAGTCGCTGCCGGCGTTCGGCAAAGCCGTCGTTGAGTTCGTTCCCGACAAGGCCGGCCGGTTCGGTTTCGCCTGCGGGATGAACATGGTGCGCGGCGAACTGCTGGTCGAGACCGGTTCCGGTGACGGCCAGGCGGCACCGAGCCCTCCGACGGAGGAGGTACTGCGCGTACCGCCCACTCCCGTTCCCGGCGGTGAGGAGGCCGCCGGCGCGGAGGACTCGGAAGCCGAGACGCGGCAGGAGGAGATCCGCGATCTGTCCCGGCGGGTGCTGGTCGGGGCGGTGTTGTCCGCGCCCGTCGCGGTGGCGGTCATGCTTCACGAGTTCCTCGGCGTCGGCGTGCCGGAGCTGCTGTTGGACCGTTGGTTCCAGTTCGCGTTGATCACGCCGGTGATGTTCTACACGGGCTGGCCGATCCACCGCACCGGGTGGCTCGCGCTGCGCAATCGCAGCGCCGAGATGAACACGTTGATCACGTTGGGGACGACCGCGGCCTACGGTTACAGCCTGGTGGCCACCGCTGTGCCCGGCCTGCTGCCCGCCGATGTGCGAGAGGTGTACTACGAGGCGGTCGGCGTCATCCTCACCCTGATCCTGCTGGGCCGCCTGTTCGAGTCGAAGGCCAAGGCCGGCACCGGGCAGGCGATCCGCGAGCTGCTGGGCCTGCAGGCCAGGACGGCACGGGTGTTGCGGGACGGGACGGAGATCGAAGTGCCGGTCGAGGACGTCACTGCGGGCGACATCGTGGTGGTCCGCCCGGGGGAGAAGGTGCCCGTGGACGGAGTCATCGTCGAAGGCCGCTCCACACTGGACGAAGCCATGGTGACTGGGGAGTCGATCCCGGTGACCAAGACCGTGGGCGACGAGGTCGTGGGAGCGACCGTGAACCAGACCGGGGCCTTCCGCCTGGAGGCCACCAGGGTCGGTGCGGACACGACGCTCGCGCAGATCGTGCGGATGGTGCAGCAGGCGCAGGCGTCCAAGGCGCCCATCCAGCGGATCGCCGACCTGGTGTCCAGCTACTTCGTGCCCGCGGTGATGTTCATCGCAATCGCCTCGTTCGCCCTCTGGTACCTGGTCGGGCCCGCTCCGGCCCTGACGCTCGGGCTCGTCTCCGCCGTGGCTGTGCTGATCATCGCCTGCCCGTGTGCCCTGGGCCTGGCGACACCACTGTCGATCATGGTCGGTACCGGCAAGGGCGCCCAGGCAGGCATCTTGATCCGCTCCGCCGAGGCACTGGAGACAGCGCATCGGCTCCAGACGATCGTGCTGGACAAGACCGGCACCATCACCCAGGGCCGGCCTGTGCTCACCGACGTAGTGCCGGTGAGTGCATTCGCTGAGGACGAACTCGTACGCCTGGTCGCCTCCGCCGAGCACTCCTCCGAGCACCCCCTCGGCCAGGCGATCGTGCAAGGCGCCGCCGAGCACGGCATCGATTTGGCCCGGGTGAGCGAGTTCGACTCGGTCACCGGCAAGGGCATCACCGCCACCGTCGAAGGGCGCAGCCTGCTGGTGGGCAAGGCCGCCCTGCTCAGCGAGACGGGCATCGACACCACGCCGCTGCAGGCCGACGCCAACCGGCTCTCCGCCGAAGGCAAGACCCCCGTCTTCGCCGCCATTGACGGTCGGCTCGCCGGCGTGGTGGCGGTCGCGGACACAGTCAAGGAGGACTCGGCGGCTGCTGTGGCCGAGCTCAAGCGTCTCGGCCTCGAGGTCGTTATGATCACCGGCGACAACCGGCACACCGCCGAGGCCATCGCCGCCGAGGTCGGCATCGAGGGGGTGCTCGCCGAGGTGCTTCCCGAGCACAAGGCCCAGGAGGTACGCCGCCTTCAGGACGAGGGCAAGCGGGTCGGCATGGTCGGCGACGGCATCAACGATGCCCCGGCCCTCGCCCAGGCCGATGTCGGCTTCGCCATCGGCACTGGCACCGATGTCGCAATTGAGGCTTCCGACATCACCCTCATCTCCGGCGCGCTGGGCGGGGTCGTCACGGCCGTAGCCTTGAGCCGGGCCACCATGCGCAACATCCGCCAGAACCTGTTCCTGGCCTTCGTCTACAACACCGCCGGCATCCCGCTCGCGGCCGGCGCCCTCTACCCCCTGACCGGCTGGCTGCTCAGCCCGATCATCGCCGCGGCGGCGATGGCCCTGTCATCCCTGTCCGTGGTGGGCAACGCCAACCGGCTGCGCACCTTCGCCTCCAAGCCGCTTCCCGCCGCGCAGCAGCCGCAGCGGCCAGAGCCGGTCGCAGTACGAGCAGGCGCGGCATGAGCAACCAAGCCCCGAGGCGGAAAACGAAGAAGGAAAGGAGCACCCGTGACCGCGACTGTGCTGGTCGTCGACGACGAGGCCAAGCTGCGCGCTCTGGTACGCGACTACCTGGAACGCGACGGCTACACGGTGCTGGAGGCCGGGGACGGCCGCCAGGCCCTGGACCTCGCCCGCACCGCCCACCCTGACCTGATCATCCTCGACCTCGGCCTCCCCGGCCTGCCCGGTGAAGAAGTCGCCCGGCTGCTGCGCAAGGACAGCAACGTGCCGATCGTGATGCTCACCGCCAAAGCCAGCGAGAACGACCGGATCATGGGGCTGCGCACCGGCGCCGACGACTACGTGGTCAAACCCTTCAGCCCGCGCGAACTGGTCGCCCGCGTCGAGGCGGTCCTGCGTCGCACCGGGGCCGGGCGCGGCGCGGCTGAGGAGGCCGCAGCCGTCTCGTACGGAAGTGGCCGGCTGGGCATCGACACCGAGCGCCGCGAGGTGCACGCCGACGGCCAGCCGGTGGAGCTGACCCGCACAGAGTTCGATCTCCTGGCCGCCCTGGCCTCGCGGCCCGGCCGAGCCTGGACCCGTCTGGAGCTGGTCGGCCGAGTCCAGGGTCACACCTTCGAGGCGTACGAGCGCACCATTGACGTACATGTGAAGAACCTGCGCCGCAAGCTCGGCGACACCCCACCCTCCCGCGTGGTGGTCACCGTTCCCGGCATTGGCTACAAACTCGGGATCGACCGTGATGCGTGACCTGCTGCGCGGCCGCTTCGCCCGCCGGCTCGCCCTGGCCTTCGCCGCTCTGGGCATCGGCGCGGCGGTGCTGACGGCCGTGCTGGTCAACACCGCCTTCAACGCCCGCTTCGAGGACTACCTCGACGCGCAGCAGCGCGTGCAACAGCAGCAGCTCGTCGGATGGTTCGCGGCCGACTACGTCCGCGAAGACGGCTGGAACCCAGCGACGCTCAACCAGCTCGCGCCGACGGTGACTATGACAGGCTCCGAGGTGGAGCTCCTCGATTCCTCCGGACGGCGTGTCTGGTCGCTCGCCGACGCCGACGTGGATGCTGCCACCCTCGCCATGCACCGGGCAATGATGGGCACCGGTGACCTCGGCCCTCCCCGTAGCGTGCCCGTCACCGTGGACGGACAGCGAGTCGGCACCCTTCAGGTTCGCGTCCCCCAGGGCATGATCCCCGCGGTCGACAGGGACTTTCAGGCATCCGTCAACCGTCTGCTCATCGCAGGAGCCTTCACCGCGGGCCTGATCGCCCTCGCCGTCGGTCTCTACACCGCCCGGCGGGCCACCGCCCCCATCGCCGAACTCACCCACGCCGCCGAAGACCTGGCCGCCGGCCAACGCGACCGGCGTGTGACCACCGTCCCCGACAACGAGATCGGCCAACTGGCCACCGCTTTCAACACCATGGCGGACCGGGTCGAGAAGGAGGACGAACTGCGGCGCCTGTTCGCATCCGACGTCGCCCATGAACTGCGCACCCCGCTTGCAATACTGCGCAGTGAACTGGAAGCCGTACAGGATGGCATCCGCGAACCCACGCCCAAGGTCATCGGCTCGCTTCACGACGAGACGCTGCGCCTGGGCCGGCTCATCGCCGACCTGGAGACCCTCGCCTCTGCGGACGCCGCCGCCTTCACCCTCGAACGCCGCCCGCTGTCCCTTGCCTCCGTCGTCCGCGACACCATCACGAGCCTGGCTGGCCGTTTCTCGGAGGCCGGGGTCGCCCTGCGTACCGACGTCACGGACGTCACTGTCGACGGCGACCCGGTCCGCCTGCGCCAGATCATCACCAACCAGCTCACCAACGCCCTGAAGTTCGTCCCTCAAGGCGGTACCGTCACCGTCGGCCTGCACGAGGACAACGGCTGGGCCGAACTGCGCGTCGCCGACACCGGCCCAGGTATCCCGGCCGAAGACCTCCCGCACATCTTCGACCGCTTCTTCCGCAGCCGCACCGCCCGCGCGGACGGCTCCGGCATCGGACTCGCCGTCGCCGCCGAACTCGTCTCCGCCCACGGCGGCACCATCACCGCCACGAGTGCCCCCGGCCACGGCACCACCTTCACCACCCGCATCCCCGCCCGCTCCGAGAGGCCGGTGCGTCTGTCACATTGAGCGCTTCAGCGGGTGGCACGGCCCGCACCCCATGCCGCCGTCCACAACCGACGCCTAGGGACTTAAGGATCGCCCGCTGGGTGGCTGGCAGACCCGGGAAGATGACGCCGCCCGGCTCGGTTCCGCGGCAGCTCAGGGCTTCTCGAAGGGCGTGGTGGCGTGGTCGCGCTGTTCGTACAGGACTGGGCACATGGGTCCGAGGAAAGGCGTCGAGGGCTGCGAAGGGGGATGAAGGCGCTGTGAACCATCGCGTGTTATTCGCTCCGTAGCCGAGGGGGCGAGGGCCCGAAGCCTGCCTCGCGGGCCGGTGGGGCAGAGGGCCGCTTGCAGGGCAGGGACCGACTCGGTCTCAGAAGAGGCGAGGTTTCGTTGGGGGCGGGGAGCGGCACACGAAGGACAGAACTGCGGTTCCTGCACCTTCAGCCCGCTCTCAGCTTGGAGTAGGCCATGACCAACAAGCGCCATTACGGCCTGTACGCGCTAGCGCTCGCTATCGCCTTCGTCGGTGCTCTGGCGCTCGGGGTGCCCTCCGGAACGCTTGCCATCCTGACCTTGATCGCAGCCTGCCCGCTGATGATGTTCTTCATGATGCGCGGTAATCAGGACGGCCACAGCGACAACCGGAACACGGATAAAACCGACCCGATACACAAGGGTGATCAGCATCCGCGTCGATCACCACACCGTCGGCCATAACAGCCCTGACCGCTCGTTCGGCGATCGGTGGACAAACAGAGGTGCCGCCCATGGAAGCCTGGCCTGGATCCTGCTGCTCCTCGCGATCATGATCACCGCCATCTGCGCCGTAGATCTCGCCCGGCGCCAGAGACGGGATACCCGGCAATCGGCACGCTCACTTCACTGCATCGCCCCCGCTCTCCTCGTAGCAGGTCTGCTGCCCGTCCCCGCCCTGCTGGCCACCGACGCACCCGCGACCGCCTGGGGCCTATGGGGGGCGACCATCACCACCGCCAGCTTGGTCTATGCCGTCGCTGACACCTATCGCGACGTACCTGACTCGCGGGGACAGTGCCGAAGAGGGTGACGCGAACTCCTGCCTTGACCGGTGCCTGCCGGGGGCGGTCACTATATGGCAACTGCGTCGATGTAGAGACGATCGCGGTAGCCGCTGCCGGGCCGGTAGGGCCCAGTGCAGGTGATGAGGACCAGGCGAGGCGGGCCACCCGTGCCGACCATCTCTTCGGGGATTGCGCCGCCACGGCGGACCGTGACCGTGCGCACCCGGTAACGGACCTCGCCGCCGACACGGGTACCGAGCCTTACGATGTCACCGGCTCTGGCGCGGGTCAGGGGAGCGAAAACCGCAGCCCCGCGCCCGGTGTCAAGATGCCCGGCGATGATGGTGGTGCCTCGATGGGCGCCCGGCGGCGCGGAATCTCGCCACCAGCCCGCCGAGCGCCCATCGCCGGGTACCCCGAGACGACCATCTGCACCTACCGCGACCGGCACCACAGCGGCATCGAGTGACACTGCGGCAAGTGACAGGCGGGCCGGCACCCTGCCCGCCACTTGCCGGGTATCGGAAGGCGACAGGGGTGCCGGAACGAGCCGAGCCGGCGCGGGAGCGGTCGGATGCGTCGGGACGTCGCCAGCCGCGAGAGCAGCCACCCACAGCCACGTGGCCGCCAGCGCCCAGACCGTTCGGCCGGCGCGCCCGGTCAAGGTTCCCGACCCGCTCTCAGTGGCGACGTAGGCGCCGGCTGAGCCGGGTGGCGATCAGTGCCGCAGCCACCCCGCCCGCGGCGAGCCATCCGGCGTTGCCGTCTGTGCTGTTGTTCGTCTCCGCTGTGGCCAGGCCGCCTTGGCCGGTGTCGACCGTGATCGCCCGTTCGGCGACGACCGCCTTGAACTGGCCGCTCTGCTGCGACTGGGTCTCGTGCATCTCATTGCACATCGCCCGCAGTTCGCCGTGCGCGGCCTGCTTTCGGCACTGGTCCGCCTTGGGCAGGAACATGCTGTTGTGGTGGATGAAGTGACGGGCCATTTCCACGTCGAAGGCGCGGCCGGACATGCCGCGAAGCTTGTCCATCATCTCCATCATCGGCTGGGTCATCGGGGGCATGCTGGGTGTCTCGTCCGTGCCGTACCAGGCCCTCAGCCAGGAGCGCATCCGGGTGATGTCCTCGGACTGGGTGTCCTTGATCCGTCCGCAAAGGCCCCGCAGATCTGCCCGTGTCGCCTTGTCCACGCACATCTGTGCCATGTGGACACCGCCGAAGAGATGGTCGACGGCGGAGGTGAGGAACTCCTTCTCCTTGAAAGTCGTGTCCCCGTCCGCGACAGCGGTGGGTGCGCCGACGACGGCGAGGCCGGCGGCCATGAGGGAGGCCACGCACGCGCGGGCGATGGGTATTCGGCAGTTCATGATGCTCCGATCTGCGAGTGAACAGGTCGCAAGGCGGATACCTCCCAACCCGTCGGTAGCCCCCAGCAGCCGCCAGGATTCACTCGCACGCACCGCGTGTCCCACCCGCACGGCCCCACCGCGCCTGCGGCGCGCCCCGCGACGAAGAGACCGTTCGCCGTAGGAGGCTTAAGAGATGTTCGGGAAAGCGCATACAACGGTTTCGGTTACACGGGGCCCGCAGGCGAGGAGGTGCTGCGGTGAGCGCAGCGGACAGCAGGTTCGACCTGGCGATCATTGGATCTGGCGGCGGGGCGTTCGCCGCTGCGATAGCCGCGCGGCGCCAAGGCCGCTCGGTGGTGATGGTCGAGCGAGCCACCACCGGGGGGACGTGCGTGAATACCGGATGTGTGCCATCCAAGGCGCTGCTGGCCGCCGCTGAGGCCCGCCGCAGCGTGCTGGAGGGGCAGCGTTTCCCCGGCATCCGTACGGAGGCCGGGGCGGTGGACTTCGACGCGCTGATCGACGGCAAGGACAAGCTGGTCCAGGAGATGCGGGCGGACAAGTACACGGACTTGGCCGCCGAGTACGGCTGGGACATCCTTAAAGGCACCGCTCGCTTCACCGGCAGCCCGGGCAGCCCCGCCCTGGAAGTGGCGCCGACCGACGGCGGCGGCACCCGCCGGATCGAGGCCGCGCACTATCTGGTCGCCACCGGCTCCGCTCCGTGGGCGCCGCCCGTGGATGGGCTGGAGGAGGTCGGCTACCTGACTTCCACCACCGCCATGGATCTTGACGTACTGCCGGAGAGCCTGCTGGTCCTCGGTGCCGGGTACGTCGGGCTGGAGCAGGCCCAGCTGTTCGCCCGCCTGGGCACCAAGGTCACCGTGGCGGCCCGCAGTCGGCTGACCTCCGGCGAGGAACCCGAGATCTCCGCCGCCCTTCAGGACGTCTTCGCGGACGAGGGCATCACCGTCCACACCCACACCCGCCTGATCGGGGTGCGCCGGGACTCGGACGGGATCGTGGCCACCGCCCTCACCGGCGACCGCCGCGAGTTCCAGCTGCGCGCCGCCGAGCTGCTGGTGGCCACCGGCCGTCGTCCGGTCACCGACGGCCTGGAACTGGACGCGGTCGGCGTCGAAACCGGCGAGCGGGGCGAAGTCGTGGTCGACGAGCAGCTGCGTACAGCGAACCCGCGGATCTGGGCGGCCGGGGACGTCACCGGGCACCCCCAGTTCGTCTACGTCGCCTCCGCTCACGGCGCGCTGATCGCCGACAACGCCTTCGCCGGTGTTGGGCGCACGGTGGACTACCACCACCTGCCCAGGGTCACCTTCACCAGCCCGGCCATCGCCTCCGCCGGCCTGACCGACGCCGAGGCCATCGCCCAGGGCTACACCTGCGACTGCCGCGTCCTGCCGCTGGAATACGTGCCCCGGGCGCTGGTCAACCGCGACACCCGCGGCCTGATCAAGCTCGTCGCTGACGCCTCCACCGGCCGCCTGCTGGGCGCGCACGTCCTGGCCGACGGCGCCGGTGACGTCATCGCCACCGCCGTCTACGCGCTGGCGGGCGGGATGACGGTGCAGCAGATGGCCGACCTGTGGTGCCCGTACCTGACCATGGCCGAGGGCCTGAAGCTGGCCGCTCAAACTTACACCCGAGATGTCACCAGGCTCTCCTGCTGCGGCAGCTGAAGCCGCTGGGATTGAATCGGATCATGAGTGGAAGCCGGGCGCGGCCGAACGGTGGGCGAGCCGTCCCGTCAGACGGGGGTGCCGTTCAAGACGCTGCGCGAGTACACCGACCTCGGGCTGATCTACACCCTGGGCCGAAGCCCGGCCAACTACCGGCTCTACACCGCCGACGCCCTGTGGTGCGTGCGGTTCATCGGCGACCTGCGCGGCCTGGGCCTGACCGTCGCCGAAATCCGCGAACTGACCACGGCGTATCTCGGCAGCCCCGACGGACCGGTGGCCTCGCACCTGGCCGAGCTGCTGCACTGCTCCCGCGAACGGCTGCACCAGCGCCTCGCCGCCCAGCAGCGGATCCTGGACCGGATCGAGCAGTTCCAGGCCGAACACCAGGTGGACTTGGCGGAGGAAGACCAGTGCTGGGCCGGCGACCCGCTGTGCACTTGACCCTCACCCCGGGGGCAGACCCTGCGGTCCCACGCATCGGACCCATCCACCCACTTGGCCGCCCGCTTCACCGACTCGCTCACCAGCGACCCCGGTCTGGAACTGGCCCTGCTCCGGCCGCTGTTGACGCTGTTGACAGTCGGTGAGCCGGTCACCGCTGACCAGCTCGCCGCCGAGATCGGCCGCGCCCGTGAGGAGTTCCGCCAGGCTCTGACGGCGATGCCCGACACCGCCCACACTGACGGCTTCCGGGTCCAGCACCAGTGAGTGGGCGCCCTCCTGGTGGCCATGGGCGAGCGGTACGATGTCCTGGTCACCCTCGCCGACGGCGTCTTCCCGCTGGTCGCGTTCGCCGAGGGCAAGAACACCGCGACATGCCCTGGTCCGCACCGGGTCCGGCGGCGCGCCCAAGCCCACCGGCCGCCTGCAGGAACTGGATGGCATCATCATGACCACATCTCAGCTACGGCGGCCGACGAGGCGCGGCTGGAAACGAGGAAGGCCGACCGCGTCCACCGCATCGGACTGGCTGGCGGCATGGACACGTACGCCTGGGGCATCAACGGCAAACGGTTCGGCATGAAAAACCCGACTGCCAGCCCTCTTATGGTCAACCAGGGCGAACGCGTCCGTCTGGACTTCGTCAACACCACGACCATGTGCATCCGAGGCACTTGCACGGTCACACCTACCAGCTCGGCACCGGCGGCCCTCGCAAGGACACCACCATCGTCCTGCCGAAGACGACGGAGTCGGTGGTTTTCGACGCGGACAACCCAGGCCAGTGGATGCTGCACTGCCACAACGCCTGCAAGGCGAAACCGGAATGACGGCCCTGGTGGCCTACCAAGCCTAATGGCGCAGCGACCTGGGCCGGCAGGGGCCTGTTCTGCCGGCCCAGGCCCCACCCCGGGTTGCCGCGACGTGGCCGATCCCGAGCGGGAAACTTCTTCCGCGTTGCGGCGTGCCCTGTCCTTCCCGGAGACCAGAGTCGGAAAGCTACACAAGGACGCAGGCCCGCCGCTCGGATTACACATGCCCCACGGGGTACGCGACCGGTCCGGACGACGCAGGAGAGGATGCGCAGATGGCCGTACAGTGCGCCGTGCCACGACGAGGCCGCCACCGGCCTGCCAGCCCGGTCAGGCACGGACCCCTGCCGCCCACCTGCCAAGACGGTGAGGCGCCGTGAGCGGGATGACGGCGGCGCTGTCACTGCTGGGGGTGGCCGCGCTGGCGGTCGCCGGTGTCTACGGGGCTGCCTGGGCGGCGCGGTTGTCCGCCGATCCCGTGTCTGCCGCGCCGTTCGCGTCGGGGCTGGAGCCGGTCGAGCACGCGGTGAGCCGTTTCCACGTGCGCTGGTACACCGTCACGATGCTGTTCCTGGCCTTCGACATGGAAATGGTCTTCATGTACCCGTGGACGCGGGTGATCTCCGCGATGGGGCCCAGTGCGGTGATCGAGATGTTCGTCTTCCTGGCGGTTCTGCTCGCCGGGGTCGTCTATGCCTGGCGGGAGGGGGCACTGCGATGGACGTGACCGGTCTCGCCCTGCGCGCTGCTGCCGCGCGGCCTCGGGTGCTGCTGGCCACGCTGCCGGGCGGAACGGCTGCGCGGCTTGAAGCCGAGCGCTTGGCACGGCTGCGGGACTGGCCGCTCGCCGACACCCCGGCCCAGGCGGATCTCCTGCTTGTCTTGGGCGACAGCCCTGCCCTTCACGCGGCGGTGGACCGGTTCTGGCAGGACATGTCCGCGCCTCGCACCCGCCTGCACGTAGGGGAGGCCGGCGATGTCGAGGCCGCGTTGGCGGCCGGACGGATCCAGCTCGGCTCACCGGCTGTTCAACACCGGCATGCTGAAGCGTCCGCCGAAACGGTCCGGGACGACGATGGCGGCCGCCCGCACCGTCAGGGGTCTTCCGGCAGTGCCCACAGCCACGACGAGGGCGCGGACAACCGCAACGCCGGTGCGCCCGGCGAGCCCGACGACGGCCACGACCCCGGTGCGGACGCGCCCCACGGGGGCGGCCGGGCCCCCGGTGGCCACAACGACGAGGCCGCCGAGAACCACGACGGTCACGGCGGCCATGACGGTGACGGCAGTCACGACGATCACGGCACTCATGGGGGGCACGGCGGTCGCGGTGGCGGGGAGATGGAGATGCCAGGCGGGCTGCCGATGGCCGAGCAGGGTGAGGACCGTGACGGTTTGATGCTCGACCGCCTGCACGTGCCGTTGGGGCCGCTGCTCGCCGACTGGCCGGCCGGTCTGACCGTCAAGCTGACCCTGCAAGGCGACGTCATCCAGGAGGCCGACATCGAGGATCCACTCACGGCTACGGAGGGATCGGCCCTGCCGTTCTGGGTGGAGCCGTGGCTGCGCGCAGCTGAAGGGGAGCCGGTGAGCGCTGGGGAGGCGGCGCGGCGGCGGGCGGCTGCCCATCTGGACAGTCTGGCTCGGCTGCTGTCGGTGGCCGGCTGGCCCGCCGAGGTGACCGCAGCGGGGCGGCTGCGCGACGATCTCCTCGGCGGTGCCCCGGGTGCGACGGTCGCCTCCCGGCTGGACCGCTTCGCGCACCGGGTAGGACGGTCGCGGACACTGGCCTGGCTGACCCGCGGAATCGGCAGCATCAGCGCCGACGAGGCGCAGAAGGCCGGGGTGAGTGGACCAGCGGCCCGGGCCGACGGAGACGTGACGGCCCGCTACCGGCAGTGGCTTGCTGACGTCCGCCGAGACGTGGGGCGGCTGGAGGACTCCGCAATGCTTCGACCAAGGGTGGACGAAAGTCCTCGCGGCCACTGGAAGAACGACAGCCCGCCGTCCGCCGCGCTGATTGCGCTGCTGCCGCGTCTGCTGACGGGAGCCGAGCTGGCCGCGGCCCGTCTCATCGTGGCCAGCCTGGACCCGGACTTGGACGAACTCGCCGCAGGCAATCGGGGGGTGATGGCCTGTGGTTGAGGCAGGCGTGTGGTGGACGCTGCTGGCTGCTCCGGCGATGCTGCTCGCTCTGGCCATGCTGGCGGTGGCCGGCAACGCCGTGCTCGAGGCCCGTGAGGCGGGCCGGCCGTTCGCTCCTTCGGCCGCGGTGCGGCCGTTTCTCGGCGTTCCGCAGGCACTGCTGGCGCAGCCGCGGCGCCTGCAGGCCCCGGATGTGCTGCTGTGGCGGGCAGGGGTGATCACGGTGCCGGTGGCCGCGGCGCTGTCCACACTGGTGATCCCGTTCGGCACCACGGTGGTGGCCGATGTGTCGGTCGGGCTGGTGTGGTTCAACGCCATGGAGGTGTTGACCTGGGCCGGTCTGTGGCTGGCGGGGTGGGGTCCCAACGCGGCCTTCTCCCTCATCGGCGGCTACCGGTTCCTTGCCCAGGGCCTGGCCTATGAGCTGCCGTTGATGTTCGCACTGATCTCGACCGCCACCGGGGCGCAGTCCCTGCGGGTGGCTGACATCGCCGCCGCCCAGCACGGCCTGTGGTACGCGGTGTGGATGCCGGTCGCATTCATCGTCTATCTGGCCGGTGTCCTGGCCTTCAGCTTTCTTGGCCCGTTCGCCTACCCGGCCGGCCGTGACCTTGCTGGCGGGGTGCTGAGCGAAGCCTTTGGGGCGGACCGGCTGCTGCTCGAGGCCGGGCGGTGGCTGTGGCTGGCCGCGGGAGCGGCGATGGCAGTGCCGCTGTTCCTCGGTGGCGGCGCCGGCCCGGGCCTGCCGCCCTGGGCGTGGTCGCTGGTCAAGACGCTGGGGGTGCTGGCCGTACTCGTGGTGGCGGTGCGCAGGCTGCCGGTGATCCGCGCGGACCGGTATGTGGAGCTGGCCTGGCTGGTGTTCATCCCGCTGACGATCGCGCAAACCCTGATCCCGGCCCTGGTCCACCTGAACCGATGACGAGTAAAGGGAGCTTCCCAATGACTTTGTCAAGCGGCGACCGTGACGGTCGGTGAAGTGTGGAAATGCGCTCCGTCACGGATCATCGCCCACAGCACGTTGATGCGTCGGCGGGCGAGGGCCAGCACCGCCTGCTTGTGTCCCTTCCCCTCGCTCCGCTTGCGGTCGTAGAACGCCTTGGATGCCGGACAGCAGCGCAGGCTGACCATGGCCGACAGGTACATGGATCGCAGCAGTCCACGGTGATAGCGGCGTGGTCTGCGCAGATTGCCGCTCACGCGCCCAGAGTCGCGAGGCTGTGGCGCCAGGCCGGCGAAGCCGGCCAGACGGTCGGCGCTACCGAAGGCGTCCATATCGCCACCGGTCGCAGCGATGAACTCGGCTCCGAGCTTGGCACCCATGCCCGGCAGGCTGCGGATCACCTCGGCGTGCGGATGCTCGCGAAATCGGCCCTCGATCAGGGCGTCGAGTTCGGCGATCTCCTCGTCGAGGGCCATCACCCCCTTCGCGAGGCGGACCACCATGGCGGCGGCCAGCTTCTCGCCGGGCAGGGCGGTGTGCTGGGCGTCGGCGGCCTCCACGGCCGTCTTCGCCAGTGCGGCGGCTCCCCGGACCTTGCGGTTCTTCAGCCAGGTCTCGATCCGCTTCACTCCGGTGCGGCGGATGGCGGCAGGAGTCTGGTAGCCGGTCAGCAACAGGACCGGCCCTCGGTTCGTCAGCTCCAGGCACCGTTCCAACGCCGGGAAGATTCCGAGGAGTTGACCTCGCAGGCGGTTGATCTGCCGAGTGCGGTCGAAGACAAGGTCCAGGCGCCGGGTCGTGAGTGTGCGCAGGTCGACCGCGACGTCGTCACCGGGCCGAAGCAGTCCGAGGTCCCGGCGGACGCGAGCCTGATCGGCGATGACGAAGGCGTCCTTCGCGTCCGTCTTCCCCTCGCCCCTGTAGGTGCCGGAGGCCCGGTGCACCGCCAGGCCGGTCAGGTACGCGACGGGCTGGTCGTGGCTGACGAGCAAGCCGATCAGCAGGGCGGCGCCACCGTGGTTGAGGTCGACTGCCCAGAGCGCGTCACGGGATATGTCCAGCACATCGCCGATCAACTGCAGCAGCTCGGTCTCGTCGTTCTGGACCCGGCGGGACAACAGCCGCTCGCCGTCTGTGTTGATCACCACGCAGTGGTGATGCGTTTTGCCGATGTCTACCCCGGCCCAGATCTCGGGCACGGCCACCTCCGCCAGCTCGTCGTACGTCGATCCCGCAGACGACCTCGCCGGCGTTGCCCTACAGCAGCGATCGAGTCGCAGTTCCCGTTGGCGGTCGAGTCGTCGCGGGGCCCTGGGCGGCCAAGCTCCCTAAGCCATCACACGGTCTCAGCCATGACAGCCATACCCGGGGCCCCAGGGGCGACTGATCTTACGAATGACCAGTTCAAACCCACATCAGAAAGGTAGGGCACGTCATGACGACGACCGACCTCCTGCTGCTGGCCGTGCTGGGCGTACTCGCCCTGGCCGGCGGTGTGCTGGTGTTCACCCTGAACTCGATGGCCCGCGTCACCTTCTCCCTGCTGGCATCCCTGTGCTGCGTCGGCGGCGTGGTGATAGTCCTGGGGCTGCCGTATCTGGGCGTGGTGATCGTGCTGATGATGGTCATGGAGATGGTGATCATGGCTGTGTTCATGATCGCCTACATGATGAACCCCGCCGGTCTGTTGCCGATGTCGATGCTGCACAACAAGTGCGGCTCCCTGGTCATCAGCACCGTGGTGTTCGCCGGCCTGGTCGCCGGAATCTTCGCCGTGCCGTGGCCGAAGGCAGCCGGGGCGCGGCCGAAGGACACGACCTTCCAGGTCGGCATGGCGCTGATGGGCCCCCAGATGCTGACGATGGTGACGCTGGGGTTCGTGCTGCTGGCCACCATGGTCGGCGCCACCGTCCTGGCCACCCACCGGGGCCGTTACGACCGCTTCGGCGACGACCTCGACCAGCGGCCCGCGCACGACCCGGCCGGCGGCGGGGTGGGCCGATGACCTTCGAGCTGCTCCTTGTGCTGGCCGCGGGCCTGTTCTCGATCGGCCTGTTCGGTGCGCTGTCCCAGCAGTCCATCGTCATGATCATGATGGGGATCGAGCTGATGATCGGCGGGGTCATCGTGGCCGCCGCCGACTTCTGGCACTACCTCGCCCCGGCCGCGGCAAGCGGCCAGGTGGTGATCGTGGCGGCGGTGGTAGCGATGGCGGTGGAGATGGCCATGGGCTTCGCCGTCACCACGGCCATCTACCGCGCCCGGCAGGTCGACATGACCGACATGGCCGAGGAGCTGAAGGGGTGAGCGCGCTGCTCTGGCTGCTGATCGCCGTCCCTCTGGGCGCTGGAACTCTCCTTGGTCTGGTCGGCAGAGGCATCAACCGCCAGGCCCGGGTCCTCGGTATCGCGGCGGCCCTGGTGACGCTGGGCCTGGCGGTGGCCGCCGCGCTGGCACGCCCCGGAGCGAGTGCGCCGCTGTTCGCCGGGATGAGGGCCTCACTGGCGGTGGACGGTCTCTCCGCGGTCATGGTCGTCACCATCGCAGCGGTCGCCCTGGGGGTACTGCTGTTTTCCGCCGGGGAGTTCGGCCCGGAGGAGAACCGGGGCCGGTTCTTCGGGCTGATGCTGCTGTTCGCCGGGGCCATGCTCGTCACCGTCACGGCGACCACGCTGCCGCTGCTGCTGATGGCCTGGGAAGTCATGGGCGCCACCAGCTGGGCGCTCATTGGCTACTGGTGGCAGCAGCCCGAGCGGGTGCGCGCGGCGGACGTCGCATTCCTCACCACCCGCACCGCCGACCTCGGCCTATATCTCGCGGCCGGGGCCGCCTTCGCAGGCGGCATCGGCTCGCTGAGCCTGGACGCGCTGCCCGGTGCGAGCACCCCGTGGCTGCATCTGGTCACGGCGGGAACCGTGGTCGCGGCGCTGGGCAAGTCCGCCCAACTGCCCTTCTCCTTCTGGCTGTCCAGGGCCATGCAAGGCCCCAGCCCCGTCTCGGCGCTGCTGCACTCGGCCACCATGGTCGCCGCCGGCGCCTACCTGCTGCTGCGCCTGCACCCCCTGCTGGCCGCCACCGCCTGGGCCGGGCCGCTGGTGGCCTGGACGGGCGCACTCACCGCCCTGCTCCTCGGGGTGGTGGCTGTCGCCCAGCGCGATCTGAAGCAGCTCCTCGCGGCCTCCACCTCCGCACAGATCGGCTACATGGTCCTGGCGGCCGGCAGCGGCGGCGTGGCGGGCGGCGCCACCCAGTTGGTGGCGCACGCCGCCACCAAGGCGGGGCTGTTCCTGGCCGCCGGGGCGTGGCTGACCGCGCTGGGCACCAAGCAGCTGCCCGCCCTGCGCGGCGCCGCCCGCCGCTACCCGCTGATCGGAGCCGTCTTCGCCGTCGGTGCGCTGACACTGGCGGGGCTGCCGCCGCTGTCGCTGTGGGCGGCCAAGGACGAGGTCCTCGCCGCCGCCCGGGCCCAGAGCACCGGACTGTACGCCATCGGCCTGGCGGGGGCCGCTGTGGCGGCGGTCTACAGCATCAAGGCCCTGCGGTACGTCACCCGCCCCCTACCTGACGACGCCGAAGCCGGCTACGACACCGAGCAGCACGGCACCCGCCACTTCTCTACCGCCGCGCCGGTGCCCCTGTGGGCGCTGACGGGGGCCGCGGCGGTGCTGGGTGTGCTCGCTCTGCCCGGACCGGCGTCCTGGCTGAAACACCTGGTCGGCGCACCCGACGAGCCGAGCCCCGCAGCGTGGGAGCTGGGACTGTCCGCCGGCGTGGCGCTCGCCGCCGCTGGCGTGGCCTGGTGGTGGCCCGCCCGCCCGGCACCAACACCCCGGGCCGCAATGCGATGGGCTGAGCAGTGGCTGCTTTTGGAGCGGACTGCCGAAGCCGTGGTGGTACGGCCCGTCCTGGCCTTGGCGCGGACGCTGGCGGTCTTCGACGACCGGGTCGTCGACGGCGCCGTGCGCCAGGCGGCCCGCGGCGGACTGGCCGCAGGACGGCTCGCCCGCCGGGCCGACGACGGCGGCATCGACGCCGCCGTCCGCGCCATCGCGTCCGGCGCCCGGAGCCTGGGCCGGTGGGCACGACGCCCGCAGACCGGACTACTGCACCAGTACTACGCCCAAGCCGCCGTCGGCTTCGCGGTGCTGACCCTGATCGTGCTGTTGGTGAGGTAACCCCTGTGCTGAGTGTCGTCACCTTCCTGCCGCTGCTGGTGTGCGCGGTGCTGTTGCTCTGGCCGCGTGCCCTGCCCGACCGGGCGTACGTCTGGGTGTGGATCGCTGCCGCTGCCGCGGACCTGGCCCTGGTCATCGCCCTGTGGGCCGGCTTCGATACCGGCGGCGGGATGCAGTACGAGCAGCGGATGCGCTGGATCCCCAGCGCCGGGGTCGGCTACCACGTGGGCGTCGACGGACTCTCCCTGCCTCTGGTGGCCCTGACCTGCCTGTTGTTCCTGGCCGTGGCCGTGTACTCACTGCGCGAGACCACACGCGTGCGGTCCTACGTCTGCCTGTTCCTCTTCCTGCAAACCGTGAGCTTGGGCCTGTTCGTCGCCCTGGACCTCATCTTGTTCTTCGTCTTCTTTGACCTGTCGATCGTCGGCATGTTCTTCGTCATCGCCGGCTGGGGCCATGGCGAACGCGCCCGGGCCGCGGCGCTGAAGTTCTTCCTCTACACCTTCATCGGCTCCCTCGCCCTGCTCCTCGGCTTCATCGGCCTGTACCTGGCCGCCAGTCCGCACACCTTCGACATCACCGAACTGACCCGCACCAACCCTCTGGCCGGCCGTGGCCTGTACGCCGCACTGGTGCTGCTGGCGGTCGGCGTCGGCCTGGCCGTCAAGACGCCGACGGTGCCGTTCCACACCTGGCTGCCGCCCGCCCACACGGACGCCCCTGCCGCCGGCTCGGCGATCCTCGCCGGAGTCCTGCTGAAGATGGGCACCTACGGGCTCGTCCGCATCGCCATGCCCCTATTGCCCGGCTCCTGGCGCCACTACGCCCTGGTCATCGTCATCATCGGCGCGCTCTCCATCGTGTACGGAGCCCTGGTTGCGCTGGGCCAGACCGACTTCAAACGCATGATCGCCTACACCTCGGTCAACCACATGGGCTACATCATCCTCGCCGTCGGAGCCGCCGGAACCCTCGCCGGCAGCGACGCCCAGGCCCGCTCGCTGGCGGTGACCGGCGCGGTCACCCAGATGGTCAGCCACGGCCTCATCACCGGCGCGCTGTTCCTGCTCACCGGAGTGCTCTACGACCGCGGGCACACCTATGCGATGGACGCCTACTCCGGTCTGGCCGCGCACACCCCGCGCTTCGCCGGCGTCACCGCCGTCGCCGCGTTCGCCAGCCTCGGCATCCCCGGGTTCTCCGGCTTCATCGCCGAATTCCAGATCTTCACCGGCTCCCTCGCCTCCCAGACGACCGCCACCGCGATCGCCGTGACCGGCATCCTCATCACCGCCGCGCTGTTCCTGCGCGCCCTGCGCTCGATGTTCCTCGGACATCCGCGCCTGCCGCAGACCATCCCCACCGGTGGCATCAGCGACCTGCGCGGCAGCGAGGCGGTCCCGACCGTAGCGCTGATGGCCGTGGCCCTGGTCATCGGTGTCGCGCCACGCTGGCTGCTGGACGTCATCGAACCCGCCAGCCGCACCGTGACCGGGCTGGTGGCACGGTGAACGAGAACCTGACCGCTCTGCTGCCCGAGATCGCCCTGCTCGGCGCCGCTGTCATCGGCCTGCTCGCCGGATCCTGGCTGCCGCGCCACCGCCAGTGGCCCATCGCCGTCCTCGCAGGCGCCGCCTGCATCACCGGGCTGGCCGCCACAGCCCACACCATGGCCACCGACCGCGAACAGACCGTCTTCTCCCACGCCTTCGCCGTGGATGCGGCAACCGACGCCGGCCGCCTGATCGTCCTGGGCGCTCTGCTGCTGGTCATCGCCATGTCGGTGGAAACCGTCCGCGGCCACAAACGCCAGACCGAGTACTGGGTGCTGCTGCTGATGACCGGCGCCGGCACCCTCACCCTGATCGGCGCGAACGATCTGCTGATGCTGTTCGCCGCCTACCTGCTCGCCAGCGTCCCTGCCTACGCCCTGGCAGCCTTCGCCAAGGACGCCCCCGGCACCGAAGCAGCCCTGAAGTACTACCTGATGGGCGCCCTGCTCGGCGTCACCATGCTCGCCGGCACCGCCCTCCTCTACGCCGCAGGCCACGCCACCAGCTACCGCGAACTGCACGCCACGCTCCCGGCCGCACCCTACGGGCTCACCGCCGTCGGACTGGTGGCCGTCCTGGCCGGGCTGCTGTTCAAGGCCGGAGCCGTACCCGCCCACTTCTGGGTCCCCGACGTGACCCAGGGCGCACCCACCCCCGTGGCCGCCTACGTCACCACCCTGCCCAAAATCGGCGGTTTGATCGCCGGCTACCGGCTCCTCCACCAGACCCTCGCGGATACCAACGTCAATTGGCCGCTCCCGCTGGCCATCATCGCCGCCGTGACCATGACTCTGGGCAACCTCGCCGCGTTCTTCCAGACCGACGTCAAACGCCTGCTCGCCTACTCCACCATCAGCCAGGTCGGCTATCTCCTCATGGCCCTGGCCATGGCCACTCGAACCGACCTCGCACAAAAGAGCCTGCTGTTCTACCTGGCCGCTTACGCCGCCACCAACCTCGGCGCCTTCGCCGTCGTCACCGAACTGCCCCACGCCCGCACTTTGCAGGACTATCGCGGCCTGGCCCGCCGTCACCCCGGCCTCACCGCCGTGCTGGTCGTCTGCCTGCTCGGCCTGGTCGGCACCCCACCCACCGGCATCTTCCTCGGGAAACTCGAGATTTTCACCGCAACCATCGACGGCGGCTACACCTGGCTCGCCGCCCTCGCCGTTGCCAACACCATTGCCTCCCTCTTCTACTACCTGCGCTGGCTCACCCCCCTCTTCGCCAGCGCCGAGCCGGCACCCGCCGAAGCCCACACCGTCCTCGGGCAGTGGGCCGCCGGCACCGCATACACCGCCGCGGCACTCTCCCTCATCCTCGGCCTCACCGGCGGAGTGGTCCTCCTCATGGGAGATGGCGCACTACTGTCCTGACACCGCGCCTTACATCCCAGCATCCACGCCCGCCACGGCCCTGAGCCAGCAGCTCAGCAATGACCTTGGACATGCCGCCCCCCAGACTTCTCGGCTCACCTGTCCACAGCCCACGACTTCCCATCGACGCAGGCACGGGCGGCTGCGTGCCGTTGCTGCATCGTTCCCTGGCCCGTCCGTCGACGACCTGTGTCGCGGGGGCCATTCCTCACGGGAACAGCCAGTAGCGCCAGCGCGTGATCTCGAAACTGGTCGTCGAGGTCGGCGGGGTAGGCAGGGACGTCGCGTAGGGTGAGCAGGACGCGGCAGCGGATCGGGTCAGCGAGCGCGCGGCCGCACCGAAGGGCTTGTCGGGAGAGGGATCCCGCTCACGCGGCATTGCGGAGCGCGATCTGCCCCCGAAACGGATTCGGCGTGCCCTGGCTTCACCCCGTCGCTCGGACCCACATCCAGGCTCAGGGGGTTCGACGTGGTACCGGGCATGGTCAAGCAGTTCAGCGCTCGCGGTGCCGTGGAACTCGACACGTTGAAACCCGACACATGTGTTGCCTAGTGAAGCAGATGGAAGTCGCCGTGGGTGCGCACCGTGTCCGGGGCGGGCAGGGTGGCGGCCTTCTTGGCGGTGGCGCGGATGAACTCCTCGTCCCCGGGCGCGAGGTGGGGCCGGGCTCCGGCCAGGTGCCGCTCGAGCTTCCCCAGGGGCAGGGTGCCAGCGGCCGGACGCGGTGGGGCGCTGGTGTGGATGGCGGCGGCGAGCTGCCCGATGTGGTGGAAGATGAGGCGCTGCTGCTCCGGCGAGTGGACGGCGCCGTGCAGGGAACGTCCTCCCACTGCGGTGAGCACCACGGCCCGCAGCGTGGGGTCGGCAGCCACCAGCCGGGGCGCCGCCGCGCCGAGCCCAGTGACCCAGCCGCGCAGCGCGTCCACTTCACGGCGGTGGAAGCGGTCGTTCTGGTGGATCTTGACGTACCAGGTGCCGCCCTCGGCGCCGTCCGCCCTCCATACACGGCTCTCCGCCCGCGCCCAGGACACGTCTGTCCATACGGTGATCCGGCCGACCGCCTGCTCCGCGAAGGCGCGCACCGCCTGATCCGGATCCACGCCGCGGTCGGCGGGTTCGGGGACCAGGACCAGCCGGTCAACGGTCGGGTCGTAGGCGATCGGATCGCCCGGCTCCTGGAAGTGGACGGCCATCCGCGCACCGGCCCGGTAGGCATCCAGCCCCGCCCGGCAGTACGCGACCATCGGCTCCGGCAGTTTGTCGAGCGCGAACCAGTCCATGGCGTCGCACACTCGGTGCTCCATGACCTTCGGGATGCCGTCCCAGTGCCTCACCTCGAAGAACACGCCAATGCGCGCGCCGCCGGCGGGGGAGCGGTGATGCACGGTGACAGCCGCGCGGACGTCGGCCGGATCGACGACGATGCCGGCCTCTTCCCGGGTTTCGCGCACCAGCGCCGTGACCATGTCCTCCCATGGACCGTCCAGGTGCCCGCTGACCAGGTGCCAGCACCCGGCCGCGTACACGTCACCGGCCCGGCGGGACAGCAGCACCTCGGGCCCGGCCAGGCCGTCGCGCAGGGCGATGAGGTGGACGTCGAGCGGCTCGGTGTGCCGCTGGGCGCCGGTCACGCGTCACCGCCGGGGCGGCGGGCGAGCAGCACCGTGAACTCTGCGTCCTCCTTCAAGACGCCGCCGCGCGCATGGCCCTGGAGGAGGCGGAGTGCCTCGGCTTCGAACTGGTGGTGCCGGTGGGCGAAGAGGGCGGGGCGGGCGAAGCTCGTGGTGTGCAGGTATCCGAGGACGTCCTCGGGCCTCCAGGCGCGGGCGATGGGGAAGCGGTGCTCGGCTACGTCGCTGAACGCTGAGTCGGCGAGGTCCTCTTCGTAGGAGCGGCCCCGCCCGGCGTACGTGCCGCGGGTGCCGCGCGCCGGTCGTTGCCGAGGTAGGTCTGGATCAGTTCCCGAAGGGCGGCGGTCCAGTCCGTTTCGTGGGTCCACAGGCTGCCGTCTCCCATGATGGCCACGACGGCGTTCGGCGCGGCCACCCGGTCCGCCATGTTCAGGACCTCCGCGCGGGACATCCAGTGGAAGGACCTGCTGCAAGTGATCAAGGTGGGTGCTCGGCCGGGCGCGGTGGGGGTGAAGGTGTGCGCTTCGCCGGTGAAGGCGTTCACCGTGCAGGACCCGCGGACCGGTCCGAGGATGGCGAGGGCCGTCTCGAGCATGTGCTGGTTCACGTCGACCAGATCGATGTGAACCAGCCGGCGCAGAACGGGCAGCAGCGCGCGGGGCACCTGGCCGGTGCCGGTGCCCAGGTCCAGCAGGACGGGGGCGGGTACGCCGTGCTGCGTGGCGGCCAGGAGGCGGACGGCCGCGTCCGGCAGGCCGGGACGGTAGCGGGCGTAGTCGGCGGTCTCGGACCCGAACAGGTCGTCGTCCGAAGCGGCCGCAGCGGCTGGCTGGTCGGGGCGGGTCATTGTGCATCTCCAGGAGCGTGAGGAAGTTGCCAGGTCAGGGCGCCGGCCGGGCTGGTGACCCGCTGGACGTCGTCGGTGTCGAGGTGGAGCCGGTAGGCGGCGGGTTCGCCGGCTGCCCGCCACCGGGTGGCGGCGTCCTGGATCTCCGCCCAGATGTCCCGGGGGCCGCAGGTCGTCACGTCCCACCGCCGGTGACCGGCGGCGCGCACGCGCATCCACGACCCGCACTCGGGCGCGCCGATTGTCAGGTCCTCGGCGCCGAAGTGGCGCACCAGCCCCGGGTGGAGGTAGTCCAGGGCGAGCCACATGCCGCGCGCCGTGTCGGCCGGCGGCGCGAGCCGGGTGCGCTGCGTCCACCCGTCGGCCGTGGTGATCGTCTTGCGGAAGGAGGCGGACAGGAACAGCCGGTCGAAGCCGGCACCGGCGCGGTGCCCGAACTCGACCGCGCGCAGCTCCGCCTCGACGGTGCCGTCCGGTCGTTTGTCGATCACGGCCAGGCCCGGCCACGACGGTGACGACGTCCCGAGCGTCATCAGCGCGCGCCCGCCCGGCGCCAGCTGCTCCACCAGGGCGGTCGGGACGCGGCGGACGGCGAAGGAGACGAAGACCCGGTCGTACGGGCCGGCGTCGGGCCAGCCTGCGGTGCCGTCCCCGGTCACGGCCGTCGGCTGGTAGCCGAGTTCGCCAAGGCGGTCGCGGGCGGCCGCGGTGACGTGCGGGTCGATGTCGAGGGTGACGACCCGGTCGTGGCCGCACACGAAGCACGCCACCGCCGCGGTCACCCCGGCGCCCGTCCCGACGTCCAGCACGCGCTGCCCGGGCCGCAGGTCCAGGAGCTGGAGCAGGTCCGCGGTCAAGCCCATCGTGCTCGACATCGCGGTCATCGCGCCGCCGCGCCGCGACCCGGTCGTACGGCCGAGGATCGGCTCGCCGTCGTGCTGGATCGCGACGCTGTCCCCGCTGTGCAGCCGCTCCAGCAGCTCATCCCGGTCCGCCGGACGGCTCCAGTCCAGCAGATCCCAGCGCGGCGGGGTCTCGTCCGGGGCGCTGCGCCGCACGTACGCCTGGGGCATCAGGACCTGGCGCGGCAGCGCGAGCAGGGCCTCGCGCACCGGCCCGGGGCGCAGCTCACCGCTCTCCTCGAGCCGGGCGACCATCGCCGCCCGGGCAGCCGCAGCCCCGGAGGCGTCGCTGGCGGGCCGGGCGGGTTCGCTGCACCCGACGGGCTCGGATGGGGCGGGCACGGCGGACGGCACCGCCGCCGTGTTCGGCACCGTGTTCACGCGGCATCTCCTCCGGGCGAGCGATTCTGGCGGGCGTCTTCCGTATGCACGGGGGCGGGTACGGCCGCAGCGGCCGTCCGTAGTGGGGGCGGCGGCGGTACGGGCTCACCGGCTGTCCCCGGCGTGGCGGGCGGCTGGTCCGGCATATGCCGCAACGAGCGCAGCGGAGAGCGGGCGAGGACCAGGAGGGGAACGAGCAGCAAGAAGGTCCCGGCGGTCAGGGTGGGCCGCACTCCGATCCACGCGCCCAGGCCGCCGGCGAGCAGCGCGGCCGCGGGGCGTGCGCCGGCCGTCAGCCACGTGCTCACGGCCTGCATCCGCGCCTGCATCCCGGGCGTGGTGATGATCTGACGGATCGATCGCTGGGTGGTGCCTGCGGCACCGGCGCAGGCGAGCTGCAGGCACAGTGCCGCTCCGATCGCGATCTGCCAGCGAAGGCCGGGGGAGGCGAGCAGCAGCGGGATCTGGGTCAGCGGGGTGAGTGCGAGCGCGGTCAGCATCATCGGCCCCGGCCCCCACCGGCGGGCCAGCGCCGGGGCGGTCAGTGCCCCGGCCGCCGCGCCCAGCGCGCCGAGCCCGAGGAGCACACCGAAGGCGGTCGCGCTCACCGCGAGCGTCCGCAGCAGGTTTGTCTCCGCAGACGCTGTGTCCCCCGCAGGTCGTGTCGCTTTACAAGGGGGACGAAGACCTGGCCTGTGTCGCATTCGAAGGGCTCACCGTGTCGCTATCTCCAACGCTTGTCGTGACGAAGGCCACACTGTAGCGGGCCCTGAGACGCGAGTGGGATGGATCAGGGGGCCTGGGTGGTGAGTTGGCGTAGTGCGGCTTGGGTGCGGGTGAGGGCGGTGATGCGTTCCTCGATGTGGCGCAGGTGGGCTTCGATCAGTGCGGCGGTGTGGGGGCAGGGGGCTTGGCCGCTGTCGCGCAGGGCGAGTACGCCGCGGATCTCGGCGAGGGTGAGTCCGGCGGCTTGGGCGTCGCGGATGAAGGTGAGCCGGGGCTGGGCCTCGGGCGGGTAGTCGCGGTAGCCGCCCGCAGTCCGGGGCGGTGCGGGCAGCAGTCCGCTTTGCTCGTAGTAGCGGATGGTCTTGGTGGTGAGGCCGGTGGCCGTGGCGAGGGTGCTGATGCGCATGGTTCCAGCGTTGACCTTCCAGCAGGGGGGAAGGTCAAGGCTGGGCGCGGTTCAGCAGCAGGACTCCGGGGTTGTCCCGTCGAGGAGGTTTTGGGTGAGGGGGCGGCCGAGCTGGTAGGCGTCGGCGACGGGCAGGACGGTCATGCCGGGGTGGTCGGTGAGCCAGTCCTGGGCGGCGGCCGGGTTGGCGAAGAAGTGGACGTGGTTGCAGAAGGCCGAGCGTACGGAGGTCATGTCGTCGGGGGTGACGATCGAGACGACGGCGTCGGCCGGGGCGAGGTCGGTGACGCCGTCGGGGGCCGCGGTGAGGCTGATCGGGGTGCCGGTGGCGTGGCAGGGGGATTCGATGTGGGCGGTGCGGCCGAGGACGGCTGGGAAGACGAGGGTGTCCAGGGCGCACCAGGTGTACAGCTGCTTGCCGTTGACTTCGAAGCGGTGGGGGGTGGGGCGCTGGGTCAGGCCGCTGCCGATGATGCGGCCGCTGTCGTCGTATTCGGTGTCGGGCATGGCGGCCAGGGCGTGGCGGACGTCGTCTTCGCTGTGGCCGGTGGCGGTGGCGAGCTGGGCGGTGGTGACGGGCTGGCCGGTGGCCAGCAGCTGGAGCAGCGGGCGCCACAGCCAGGGCTGGCCGGTGACGGTTTCACCGCCGCCCAGGGCGGTGGTCAGGCGGTCGGCGAGCTGCTGGGCGGAGGTGTCCATGGTGGAGATTCCTTGTCGTCTTCGGGCGGAGGCCGGCAGAGGGCCGGCTGCCGTGCGTCCGGATGGTGGCGTCTGGTGTTGACCGTAGGGTCTGTCCCCGGGGGCAGAGTCAAGCGCACCGTGTGCACCGTCGCGGATCGTCCGCCAGCAGGCCGGGGCCGCTGCCGTGGGCAAGTTCAGCCTGGTGAGTGGCTTCGAAGGCGTCGATGCGGCGCCGTGTCTTTTCTAGGTCTGCGATCTTGCTGTCGATGCGGGCCCGGGCGGTGCGCAGACGTTCGGCGAGTGAGGGGCCGAGGGCTCGCTCGCCGTTGTCCGCGTAGGTGCTGAGGAGGTCGCGGATCTCGGCAAGGGTGAGGCCGAGGCTGCGCAGTTCGCCGATCAGCCGTACGCACCACAGGGCGTCAGTGTCGTACAGACGGTAGTTGGCCGGGCTGCGGCCAGCAGTGTAGATCAGGCCCCAGTCGGTGTAGGTGCGCAGTGCCTTGACGGTCACCTGGGTGCGCCGGGACAGTTCGCCGATGGTCATCGGCTGCGCGGGCGGCTCGCTGGTCACAGGCATCTCCGGATACTGGGCGCGGGTTCTGTCGAGGATGTGTCGGGGCGGATCGGGTCAGTAATGGCCGCTGGTGCGGCTGGGTTGAGCGTTCTCTCCGTGATGGCGGCCAGGCGAGTGCGCAGGGTGATCGGTGCGGTGAGGCTGCGGACCGTGTGATGTGGCCGGTCGGGGCAGGACCCGCCGGTCGGGGAGTGTCTCGGTCGGCGATGCACGCTCCCGTAGGGCGCTTTCGGCCGGGCACTTTGCGCTCAACGGCCGTCTACCTCCTGCGGGCAGAAGACCTGGGTCTCCCGGGGACCCAGCCGGCCATGATCGCGCCGTAGGGCGCCATGTTTACCGGCCTCCTTCTCGTGTGCCTGTGGGGTTGGGGGCGGTGGTCGGCGGCTGCCCTTGGCCGTGGTTCCTGCCAGGCGGAGGGCCGCGTTGATCAATCCGATGTGGGTGAAGGCTTGTGGTGTGTTGCCGAGCTGTTCGCCGGTTGCGGGGTCGATTTGTTCGGCGAGGGAGCCCAGGGGCTGGGCTAGGTCGCACAGGGCGGTGAACAGACGCTCGGCTCGTGCGGGGCGTCCGGCCAGGGTGAGGGCTTCGACGAGCCAGAAGCTGCACAGGATGAAGGCGCCTTCGGCGCCGGGGAGGCCGTCGGGGCTGCTGCGTGGGGTGGCCGGCGGGTACCGCCACAGAAGGGATGGCTGATGGGGGCCGCTGGGTGGGGCGAGGTGGTCGAGGATGGCGTCGATGGTGGCGGTCTGCGCGGGTCGGGTGCCGTCGATGAAGCCGACGAGGGGGAGCATGAGCAGTGCGCCATCCACTGCTGGGTCGTCGTAGGCGCGGAGTTCGTCCTCGCCGTCGGGTGCCTCGCCGTAGCCACCGCGGGCGATCCCGACGTCCGTGCCGTCCAGCCCGACCGAGAGCACCTCCACCAGGGCCTGCCCCTGCGCGGGCTTCGGGTCGGGCAGTTCTACCAGCCGGTGGGTATCCGCTGTCCTGGGCGTGGTGACGACGGCACGCATGGCGGACTCCCTGTCTGGTTGTCTGGGCTGCTAACGGCGGTTACGGCGCGCGGTGGGGAAGAGTCACAGGTCCAGGCGTTCGGTGGCCTTCAGATACGCCTCGCTGTAGGTGGGGAACTGCGCGACCTGATCCAGCAGGGTGTCGATCGGGATCTGCGCGCGGATGGCCAGAGCGGCCTGGTGGATCCACTCCCCGGCCTGTGGGGCGATGGCCCACGCGCCCACGAGGATCCGTCGCTCACGGTCAGCGAGCAGCCCGAGGTGACCGGTGGGTTCCGTCTCGTAGGTCCAGGGACGGGCGAGGGAGGCTGCGAGGTCGAGTTCGCTGGTGGCCAGGTTGATGCCCTGCTCGCGTGCTTGTTCGCCGGTGAGGCCGACGGCGGCGATCTCCGGCTGGGCGAAGACGACGCGGGGGATGGCGGTGTAGTCGGCGCGGCGGGGTGTGCCGAGGATGGTGTCGGCGACCACCCGGGCCTGGTACTGGGCGACGTGGGTGAACAGGGCGATGCCGGTGACGTCGCCGAGCGCCCACAGTCCGTCATCGGTGACGCGGCAGTGCATGTCGACGTCCAGGGCCCCGCGGTCGTTTGCCCGGATCCCGACGGCGTCCAGCCCGAGGTCGCCGGTGCGCGGGCGGCGGCCCGCCCCGAGCACCATCACGTCGGTATGCACGCGGCTGCTGTCGTCCAACTCGACCACGGTGTCAT
Source organism: Streptomyces sp. NPDC006385 (assembly GCF_040612485.1). Taxonomy (NCBI): domain Bacteria; kingdom Bacillati; phylum Actinomycetota; class Actinomycetes; order Kitasatosporales; family Streptomycetaceae; genus Streptomyces; species Streptomyces sp. NPDC006385. The sequence continues at coordinate 7,796 of NZ_JBEXQG010000050.1, read as the reverse complement.
CGCCCTCTTGGCGGACGGCCGTGGCCTGGCGGCCTACACGTACGTCGATGCCGTCCTTGCCGAGCCGGTCGGCGACCAGCTCGCCGAGGCGGTGCTCCTCGCGGTCCAGCAGCCGCTGGCCGCGCTGGACGATCGTGACCTGGCTGCCCATGCGGGCCAGGAACTGGCCCAACTCCACGCCGACCGCGCTGCCGCCGATCATCACGGCGCGCCGGGGGATCTCCCGCAGCGTGGTGGCCTCCCGGTTGGTCCACACCTCCACCTGGTCCAGTCCGTCGATGGGCGGACGCAGGGCCTCGGAGCCGGTGGCGATCACGAGGTGCTCGGTAGTGATCTGCCGGCCGTCTGCCTCGATCCGCCAGGGGCCGCGGCCGGTCAGGCGGGCGGCGGCTTTGATGACGGTGGCACCCTGCTCGCGGTAGCCGTCGATCTGGGCAGCGTCGTCGAGGTGGCGGATCATGTAGTCGCGGTAGTCGCGCAGGGCCGGCCAGTCCTGCTCGGGGGTGGACAGGCCCGCCGCGCCCGCGGCTTCGGCGCGGGCCTCGGGCGGGCGCAGCAGGGTCTTGGAGGGGATGCAGGCCCAGTAGGCGCATTCACCGCCGATGAGTTCGCGCTCCACCAGGGCCACCCGCAGACCGCCCGCGACGAGGCGTGAGACGGCGACTTCTCCTCCGGGGCCGGCTCCGATGACGATCACGTCGAAATCCGTAGGCATACTGTCGTTCCTTTCGGCGGTACGGGTCGGGTGTTGCGACGCTGCGGGTGTCTTGTGTGACGCTGCGGTGGCGGCCGGGCATCCCTGCCGCTGTCAGGGGCGGCGGTGCCGCAGCGCCCAGCCCGCCTCGGTCACCACGGCCACGGCCGCCCCGAAGGCCAGGTGGGCCAGAATTCCGCGCACATGGGTGACGGCCGGATAGGCCCGGTTGGGGGCGCTGTAGCCGAGCGCGGGGGTCAGGGCCTCGTCGACGATGAGGGACATCGCCGCCCCGGTTGCCAGCGCGGTCGTCAACGGCGGCGTGTGCCACCGGCGGCGGATCAGTGCGTACAGCGGCGCCCAGCTCATCGCCAACCCGTAGTGGAACGCCATTCCCGCCCGCTCCAACTGCTCCTCGGACAGGTCGAACCCCAACAGCCGGGCGTTCTTCTCCGCGGCGATCTGGAACGGCGGGCCTGGCCGGGCGGCGTCCTCGCGCGCCCGGGACTCCTGTGACTCCCATGCGTACAGCGTGCTGCTGACCGGTTCCATCACCTTGGTGGCCAGGTAGCCGGAGGCGGCGCCGAGTGCCAGGTCCTCGACAAGATGCTGGGCCTTCATGGCTTTCCTCCCGCACGTCCGACGGTGGGCGCGCTGCTGAACCCGGACTTCATGGGTGCTCCCCCTTCCTTTTGTGACGGCTGCGGCGGAGCGTCAGGAGGCGCAGCAGGACAGCTTGCTCACGTCCCGTGTGTAGGTCTGGGCGGCGAGCTTCAGCCCTTCGGCCATGGTCAGGTAGGGGCACCACAGGTCGGCCATCTGGTGCACCGTCATCCGGTTCGCCAGGGCGTAGACGGCGGTGGCGATGACATCGCCACCGCCGTCGGCGATGACATGGACGCCGAGCAGCTTGCCGGTACCACGTTCGGCGACGAGTTTGATCAGGCCGTGGGTGTCGCGGTTGACCAGTGCGCGAGGCACGTATTCCAGGGGCAGGATGCGGCAGTCGCACGCGAAGCCTTGTGCCACGGCTTGTGCGTCGGTGAGACCGGCGGCGGCGATCGCCGGGGTGGTGAAGGTGACCCGCGGCAGGTGGTGGTAGTCCAGGGTGCGCTCGGCGCCGTCCAGGGCGTTGTCCGCGACCAGTGTGCCGTGGGCAGCGGCGACGTACACGAACTGCGGGTGCCCGGTCACGTCACCGGCGGCCCAGATCCGTTCGTTGCCGGTGCGCAGGTGCTCGTCCACGATGATTTCGCCGCGCTCCCCGGTCTTGACTCCCACCGTTTCCAGGGCGAGGCCGTCGGTGACGGGGCGGCGGCCGGTGGCCACCAGCAGTTGCTCCGCCTGGAGTTCGAAGACCTCGCCCCTGCGGGCGGCGGTGAGCCGGTAGCCGCTGGTGTCGCGGCGCACGGCGGTGACGGTGAGGCCGGTGTGCACGCCGATGCCCTCGCCGGTGAAGACGTCCTCGATCATTGCGGAGACCTCGGGCTCCTCGAACGGGGCGAGCCGGTCCAGCGCCTCGACGACGGTCACCTGGGTACCGAGACGGGCGAAGAGCTGGCCCTGCTCCAGGCCGATGGCGTTGCCGCCGACCACGAGCATCGACTCGGGCAGGTGGTCGAGTTCCATGGCGGTGGTGGAGGTCAGGTAGCCGGCCTCGTCCAGGCCGTCGATGGGCGGCGCCCACGGGGCGGAGCCGGTCGCGATGACGTAGTGGGCGGCCTCGATCGTAGTCGTACCGCCGTCGTTCAGGGTGACCTCAAGGACCGGGCCAGAAGCGAAGCGGGCGGTGCCAGCCAGGATCGTCCAGCCGTACTCGGCGGCCAGGTCGGTGTACTTCTCCGCCCGCATCGCCTCCACCAGGGCCTGCTTGCCGCTGATCAGGGCGGTGAAGTCCACCGGTCCCGCCTCGGTGCGGATACCGGGGAACGGCTGGGCGAGGGCCACGTGGCGGGCCTCGGCGGCGGCCAGCAGCGCCTTGGACGGCACGCACCCGGTGTTCACACAGGTGCCGCCGGTGGCGCCGCGCTCGACCATCACCACCTTGGCGCCCTTGTTCCGTGCGGCGATTGCGGCGGCGAACGCCGCCCCGCCCGAACCGATGACCGCCAGGTCGAAGCCGTTGTGCCGCGTGCTCACAGCCACCACCTCCCTGGGGGACCGGGTTACCCGGTCCGCTTTCTATACGCCTTGCCGAATGCCCGAACGCCGCCATACTATTCGAGTAAGCGAATAGATGCATGTGGAAGAGGGCTGGTGGCTATGGGCCCTGCGCCTGTCCTGGTCCGCACCGCAGTCATAACGGCCGCCCGCCAGGCCGACAGCGGGTGCGCGCATACCGACGCCGCTGCCCGGTTCTTCCGAGCCCTGTCCGATCCCACCCGGCTGAAGCTGCTGGAGTTCATCCTTCGCGGGGAGCGCACCTGCCCCGAGTGCGTCGGATACGCCGGTGTCTCCCAGTCGCGGGTCTCGGTCCAACTGGCCTGCCTGACGGCCTGCGGGTATGTGACCGGCCACCGGGACGGCAGGAGGCTGCGCTACCGCGTCGGCGACCCCCGGGTGGCGGACCTGGTCGTCCTCGCCCGCGCCGTCGCCGCGGACCACGACGGCGTCCCGGACCGCTGCTCCGGTGATCACGCCCAGCCGGGACCGATGCTCGGAAGGAACCGCCATGCCGACCTCTGACCGGCCTCCCCGCCGCGAACCGGACCGGCCCGGCATGGACGCTGCCCCGGGCATCGGGATCGTCCTGCTGATGATTGCCTGCTGCGCGCTTCCCGTCCTCATCCTTTCCGGTGCCCTCGCCGGGATCGGCGCCTGGCTCGGCAATCCTTGGGTGATCGCCGCGGCCGTGGTCCTGGCCGTCGCGGCCGTCACCGTCCTCGTACGCCGCCGCGCCCACCGCGACGACTGCTGCCCGCCCGGGGACGCCTCGGGCACCTCCGCGACGCGCCACCGCGAACCCCGCCAGGGAGGCGGCCCGCATGACCGCTGACACTGCTGTCGCCCGCCCCGGCTCATATCCGCGCAACCAGTTGGCCGCGTGTGACTGACACCGAGGAGGCCGTCATGTATGCCCCTTCCCAGCCCTCACGCCGCGAGCCGGACCGGTCCGGTGACGGCGCAGCCGCAGGCACCGCCTGGCTGCCGCCCCCTGCTCGCATTACCGGCCTTGCCCTGCTCGCCGCCGGGGTCCTGGCCGGGATCGGCCTCGTTTTGTCGATCACGTGGGCGGTCGACGTCGCGGTCGTTCTGGCCATCGCTACCGTCGCCACCGTGCTCGTGCGCCGCTCTCTGCGGCGCGACGCGTCCTCCCCGGACGACCAGGCCCGCCGGCGCCGCAGGCGGTGCTGCTGAACCGCAGGGAGGAATCCTGCGATGACGGCCGCCTCATCCGCACCGGCCCAGCGCACTGCGCTGGGCCGGGCTGCTCGGCGGCTGCTGGAAGTCACGCTTGCCGCTCTCGGTGCCCTGGCCGCCACGCTTGGCGCGGGGGTGGCGCTGGTCGGCCTGTGCTGTGGCGGCCTGGCCGTCACGGGTGCGGGCACGGCCGCCACGGGCGGCGCTGTGGCAGGCCCCTGGTCCTGGCTGTTTCTGACGGCCGGGACCACGCTGATTGCTGCCTCGCTGATCGTGCGGCGTCAGCGTACGCGGGCCTGCTGCCCGCCCAAGCAAGCTCCGTCCGGTCATCGCGTCGTTGGCGAGGGCGCCGTCGGGCGGGATCCCCTCAGGCAGGGGCCCCGGGACGGCGGCTGAGTTCAGCCGGCGCAGCAGGAGAGCCTGGCGACGTCCGAGGTGAACGTCTGAGCGGCCAGCTTCAATGCTTCGGCCATGGTCAGGTAGGGGTGCCAGGTGCGGGCGATCTGGTCGACGGTCAGCCCGGCGGTGATGGCGTAGGTGGCGGCGGTGATGATGTCGCCCGCGCCGTCGGCCAGGACGTGGGCGCCGAGCAGCTTTCCGGTGCCGCGTTCGGCGATGAGCTTGACCAGGCCGCGGGTGTCGCGGTTGGCCAGCGCCCGGGGTACGTACTGAAGCGGCAGGGTGCGGCACTGGCAGGCGATGCCGGCCTCGGCCAGCTGGGCGTCGGTCATTCCGACCGAGGCGATGGCGGGGCTGGTGAAGGTGACCTTCGGCAGCGCGGTGTAGTCCAGGGTGCGCTCCGCGCCGTCCAGGGCGTTGTCTGCGACGAGCGTGCCGTGGGCCGCGGCCACGTACACGAAGTCGGGGTGCCCGGTGACGTCCCCGGCCGCCCAGATGCGGGGATTGCCGGTGCGCAGGTACTCATCCACCACGACTTCGCCGCGCTCGCCGGTCTTCACGCCCACCCGCTCCAGGCCGAGGCCGTCGGTGACCGGCCGGCGTCCGGTGGCGACCAGCAGGTGGCTGGCGCGCACCTGCTGCTCGCCGCCGGGACCGGTGAGGGTGGCGAGGATGCCGTCGCCGTCGCGGCGTACCGCGCTGACCTGGGTGCGGGTGTGGACGGTGATGCCCTCGTCCGCGAAGACGGCCTCGATGCCGGCGGAGATCTCCGGCTCCTCGCCGGAGGCCAGGCGGGAGCGGACGGCCATGGTGACACGGCTGCCGAGGCGGGCGAAGAGCTGGGCCTGCTCCAGGCCGACGTAGCCGCCGCCGAGCACCAGCAGGTGCTCGGGGAGCTCCTCCAGCTCCATGGCGGTGGTGGAGGTCAGGTAGCCGGTCTCGTCCAGGCCGTCGATGGGCGGGGCCCAGGGCGTGGAGCCGGTGGCGATCAGGTAGTGGGCGGCCTCGATGGTGGTGGTGCCGCCGTCGTTCAGCGCGACCTGGAGTACGGGGCCGTCGGCGAACGTGGCGGTGCCGTGCACGATCTGCCAGCCGTAATCGGCGGCCAGATCGGTGTACTTCTCCGTACGCAGCTGCTCGACCAGGGCGTCCTTGCCGCCGATCAGGGCCGGGAAGTCGACCGGCACCGTGGCCGGGGCCAGCCCGGGGAACCGGCCGGCCGCCTGCGCGCCGTGGCGGGCCTCGGCGGCGGCCAGCAGCGCCTTGGACGGCACGCAGCCGACGTTCACGCAGGTGCCGCCGGTGGTGCCGCGCTCGACCATGACCACGCGCTTGCCCTTGTTGCGGGCCGCGATGGCCGCGGCGAACGCGCCGCCTCCCGAACCGATGATCGCCAGGTCGTAACCAGTGTGTGCCTGGAGCACAGCACTACCTCCCTCAGTGGGGCCAGGCTCCGTGCCGGACCCCTTTTCTATGCGGCTTGCCGAATGGCAGAGGACCACCATACTATGCGGGCAAGCGAATAGCTGCTTGTGGAAAGGCCCCGCCCATGAAAACCCCTGCCCTTGCCGGCTCCCCTGCCACGGCCGATGCGGCCGAGGTGCCGTGTCTCCACCTGGACACCACGGCCAAGTTTTTCCGCGCCCTTGCGGACCCCACCCGGCTGAAGCTGCTGGACTTCATCCAGCGCGGCGAGCGCACCAGCGCGCAGTGCGTCGAGTACGCCGGCATCTCGCAGCCGCGGGTGTCGGTACACCTGTCGTGCCTGGTGGACTGCGGCTATGTCAGCGCCCGCCGGGACGGCAAGAAACTGCGCTACTCCGTCGGCGACCCCCGCGTCGCGGACCTGATCATGCTGGCCCGGTCCCTGGCCGCCGACAACGCCGCCGCGCTTGACTGCTGCACCCGCATCCCCGGAGAGGGGGAGCAGCGATGACGCCTCCGCCCACCCAGACACCTGACCGCCGTGGCGGCCTGCTCGGCACCCTCGGGATGGTCGGCGTCATGCTGCTGCCGATCATCTGCTGCGCCGGGCCGGTGCTGCTGGCCAGCGGCGCCCTGGCCGGGCTGGGCGGGGTGCTGGTCAGCCCCTGGCTGCTGGCCCCGGCCGCCATCCTGCTGGCCGGCGCTCTCGCCTGGTGGATGCGCCGCCGCAGCACCGCCGGCGGCGACTCCTGCTGCCCCCCGGCCACCCGCACCGACCAGCACGACCGCGACCTGCTCCGCAAGCACTGATCCCGCCCGGCGCTGCCGCACCGCGCCCGCGGTGACACCTTCCGGTCACCCGCCGCACTCACCCGTCCGCTCCGCTGTCGGCCGGGACCAGCTCCGGTCCTGGCATCCGAGGAAGGCCCGCACCACCTATGACTTCCCCGTCCCCCACCGCCCGCCGCACCCGCCTGCGCCGCCGTACCGCCCTGGCCCTCGCCGCGGCCGCTACCGCCGCACTCACTCTGTCCGCCTGCGGCACCGGCACCACCGCCGACTCCGCGGCCAAGACCGATACCGTCAGCGGCACTTCCGCCGCTGCCAAGGCGGACACCGTCACCCTTCTTGACGACACCACGCTGGCGCTGCCCGCGAAGGAGCCCGCCGCGCTGTTCTTCTTCTCCGTGGGCTGCGGCGAGTGCGCGGGCGGCGCGAAGTCGCTGGATACGGCCGCCAAGGAGTTCGAGAAGGCCGGGAAGAAGGCCAATTTCCTCGCGGTGGACATGGACCCGAGCGAGTCGAAGACGACCATCATGCAGTTCCTCCAGTACATCAAGGCCCCCTCCCTGCCCACCACCGTCGACAAGGGCGCCGCCCTGTCCCTGCGCTATAAGGTCTCGGCCCTGTCCACGCTGATCGTCGTCGACCCCCAGGGCAAGGTCACCTACCGGGCCACCGACCCCTCCGCGGACCAGATCCAGGACGCCTTGAAGAAGGCGGGCGCGTAGTGAACGGCCTGCTCGCCCTCGCCTTCGCCGCCGGCATGCTCGCCCCGGTCAACCCGTGCGGCTTCGCCCTGCTGCCCGCATGGATCACCGCCGCCCTCGGCGAGAACGACACCTCGCCGGTGCCGGTACGCCTGGCCCGCGCCCTGCGCTCCGGCGCCGCCCTCACCCTCGGCTTCGCCGGCACCCTCGCGGTCGCCGGGCTCATCGTCAGCGCCGGCGCCCGCGCACTGATCAGCGCCGCCCCCTGGCTCGGCCTGGCCACCGGCGTCCTCCTGCTGCTCCTGGGCGCCGTCATGCTCACCGGCCGCTCGCTCGGCCTGCGGCTGAACCTGTCCACCGGTACCAGGGGGTCGGGGGGCCCGCCCCCCGCCCCCCGCAACACGAACACACCGCCCACGGAGTAGGGG